>NZ_JAGGOL010000002.1 GCF_018614525.1 Streptomyces sp. ISL-11 | reverse complement strand
GGGCTTACGGGACATCATTTAGCCCTAGAAGGGTTTCCGGCGGACCTTCGATCGCGGGCCGTCCTGAACGCCGGACGGGCTGAAAGCGGCTGCGCTCAGCCGAATATCAAGCCCGTCCGGCGATGAGGGCACCACCGCACAGCGGTGGTGCGCCCTGCGGCGTCAGTGCCGGAAGGTGTCCTTGGCCGCGTCCTTGGCCTTCTCCTTGGCCTCGCGGGCGTCGCCCTTGGCTTCTTCAGCGGCGCCTTCCTCACGCAGCCGCTCATTTCCGGTCGCACGGCCCGCCGTGTTCTTCAAGGAGCCCTTCGCCCGCTCCTTCTTGGCCTTGGCCTTCTCATGCGCGGTCATGGTTGCACTCCTCGGCTTTCGGAGATGTTTCCTTGACGCCGATCCGTCTGCCCGGCACCCGGGGCCTCAAACACCGGGAAACCGCGGCCGCCCCGGCGGAATACCTCGGGATATCCCGGCAACCCGAGCGGAAAGGGCCGTTCGAAAAGGTCGAAGGAACGTGACCGGATCACACACACAGATGGGAATATGACGTGAACTGGCGACAGCACGCCGCCTGCCGGGAAGAACATCCCGACCTGTTCTTCCCCATCGGTACGGGTGCCCCGGCCCTCACACAGACCGAGGACGCCAAGTCCGTCTGCCGGCGCTGCCCCGTCATGGAGCGGTGCCTGCGGTGGGCCTTGGAGACCAACCAGGAGTACGGAGTGTGGGGCGGTACGAGCGAGGCGGAGCGCCGGGCCCTGCGCAGGACGAGGCAACGGACGCCATCGAGGAGCAGGCACGCCGTGAGCGCCACCCGGTCGTAGGCCCGCCGGACGTGCCCTGTTTCCTCGGAGCCCTCACAGGGGAGCGGAATTCCATGGACCACTCGATCGCGCCGGTGCTGGAGGCCCTCGCGGCCTACGGCGAGACCGGTCAGACCCCATTCACCCCTCCGGGGCACAAGCAGGGGCGCGGCGCCGACCCGCGGGTGCGGGCCGTGCTGGGAGACGCGGTGTTCGTCAGTGACGTCCTGGCCATCAGTGGTCTGGACGACCGTACGTCCTCCCATCATGTCCTGGAGAAGGCGCAGGAGCTGATGGCCGACGCCGTCGGTGCCGAGCACACGTTCTTCTCCACCTGCGGCAGTTCGCTGTCCGTCAAGGCGGCCATGCTCTCGGTCGCGGGGCCGCACGAGAAGCTGGTGGTCGGCCGCGACGCCCACAAGTCGGTGGTCTCCGGGCTCATCCTGTCCGGCGTGCGGCCGATCTGGGTGGACCCGCAGTGGGACCCCGGCCTGCACCTGGCGCATCCGCCGACGCCCGCGGCGTTCGAGGCGGCCTTCGACGCGCACCCGGACGCCATGGGCGCCCTGGTCACCAGCCCCACTCCGTACGGCACCTGCGCCGATCTGGCCGCGGTGGCCGAGGTCTGCCACCGCCGGGACAAGCCCCTGATCGTCGACGAGGCGTGGGGCGCGCACCTGCCGTTCCATCCCGGCCTGCCGACCTGGGCGATGGACGCCGCGGCGGACGTCTGCGTCACCTCGGTGCACAAGATGGGTTCCGGCCTCGAACAGGGCTCGGTCTTCCACCTGCAGGGCGAGCGCGTGGACGGGAACAAGCTCAAAGCCTGCGCGGACCTGCTGGGCACCACCAGCCCGTCGGTGCTGGTCTACGCCGCCCTCGACGGCTGGCGCCGGCAGATGGTCGAGCACGGCGAGGCGCTGTACGACCGGGCGCTGGCCCTCGCGGAGGACGTGCGGTCCCGTATCGACGCGATCGACGGGCTGCGGGTGCACGGGCGCGCCGACTTCTGCGCGCCCGGCCGTGCGGCGGATCTCGATCCGCTCCAGGTCGTCATCGACATCTCGGCCCTGGGGACGACCGGCTACCGCGCCGCGGACTGGATCCGCGAGGAGCACGAGGTGAACCTGCACGTCTGCGACCACCGCCGGATCAGCGCCCAGCTGACCCACGCCGACGACGAGCGGACCGTCGCCGCCTTGCTCGGTGCCCTGCACGAACTGCCCCTGAGCGCCCGGGATCTGCGGCCCGCCGCCGAGGTGGACGTTCCGTCCCCCGCCGAGTTGCGGCTGGAACAGGTGCTCCTGCCCCGGGACGCGTTCTTCGGCGCCACCGAGCGCGTGCCCGTGGAGAAGGCGGCCGGGCGGATCGTCGCCGAGATGCTGACCCCGTACCCGCCGGGGATTCCCGCCGCGTTGCCGGGTGAGCGCCTCGACGCGGCGGTCGTGCGCTACCTGTGCACCGGTGTGGAGGCGGGGATGGTGATCCCCGAGGCCGCCGATCCGGAGCTGCAGAGCGTGAAGGTGGTCGTCGAGGACTGACGCCGGCCGTCCCTCGGGTGGCGCAGCCGTCGGGAGTGAAGGAGGGTCCGCAGCGGGAGAACGGGAAGAGGCAAGAGGTGCACAACGGGCAGAAGGTGCGTGACCTCGCCGATCCCCATCCCCTGACGACCTTGGTCCGCCGCGGCCGAGAGCCCGCGGTGGTCCAGACGGTGCGTTCGACGCTGGCCGCGGTGATCTCGTACGTGGTCGCGCTGACGCTCAGCAAGGAGCCGGCGCCGCTGACCGCGCCGCTCACCGCGCTGCTGGTCGTGCAGGTCACCCTCTACGCCACCTTGACCACCGGCATCCGCCGGGTGAACTCCGTGGTCGCGGGTGTGCTGATCGCCATCGGGTTCAGCACGCTGGTGGGGCTGACCTGGTGGAGCCTGGGTCTGATCATCCTGGCCTCGCTGGTCATCGGCCGGTTCGTCCGGGTGGGCGAATTCGTGCCCGAGGTCGCGATCAGCGCCATGCTCGTCCTCGGCGTCACCCGCGTCGCGGAGACCTCCTGGGACCGGGTGCTGGAGACGCTGATCGGCGCGGTGGTCGGGCTGCTGTTCAACATCCTGTTCGTGCCGCCCGTATGGGTGCAGCCCGCCGGGGAGGCCATCGAGGACCTCGCGCGCCGTATGCGCGGGCTCCTGGACGACATGGGGACCCAGGTCATCGGTCACACGCCGGTGGAGGAGGCCGCGGCCCGGCTCCACGAGGCCCGGCGGCTGGACCACGACATCGTCGAGGTGGACGCCTCCCTGCGGCAGGCGGAGGACAGCCTCCGGCTCAATCCCCGGGTCAAGGAGGGGCTGCTGTACCGCGTGGTGCTGCGGACGGGTCTGGACGCGCTGGAGATCTCGGCGGTCGTGCTGCGGGTGACCGCCCGGACCCTGACCGACCTGGCCAAGCAGCGCACCGACGAGCCCCTCTTCCCGGCGGACGTCGCCGAGAGCCTGCGGGAGGTGTTCACCCACGTGGCCCGGGCCGTGGAGAGCTTCGCCGTGGTCATCACCACCCATGTGACCACCAGTGCCGAGCACGCGGAGACCCGCCTCAGCGAGGAGCTCGCCGCCGCCCGCACCACCCGTGACCAAGCGGCCGACCTGCTGCTGGAGAAGGTCCTGGAACACCCCCGCCAGTGGCAGTTGCACGGTGCCCTCCTCGCGGAGATCGACCGCATTCTCGACGAGCTGGACGTGGAGAAGCGCTCGCAGCGCCTGGTCGAGGAGCTCGACCGCCATTCGCGCGAGCAGCTCAACCGCCGTCCGCGCCTCAACGCCGTCCGGCGCAGGCTGCGCAGCAGCCGTTTCGGCCGCCGCAGCACCCTCGGATGACGGCCCGGCCGCCGCACCTGCGGTATCTGGTGGCCCATCAATAATTGCGGGGCCGGTGGGCGCGCCACAGGGTGATCGAGAAGACCTCAGGCAGCAAGGAGCGCTCCATGAACGTGCCCCGCAGAACCCGCCTTGCCGTGACCGGCACCGTGTGCGGTGTCCTCGCCCTCACCGTCGCCGGTACCGCCACCGCGGCCCCGGCCGGCGCCCTCCCGCGGCCCGGGACGCAGGCTCCCGCGCCCGATTCCCTGCGCAGGGCGGCGGCCGAGGGGGCAAAAGCCATCGACATCAACCCCTACGCGGAGACCGCCCGTCGCATCGTGCGGGACTGCGCCACCGCGCCCGCCGACGGGACCTGCGCCACGGCGAGGACGCACCTCGACGGGCTCACCACGGCGCGTACCGTCCTCGACGAGCAGTCGCGGGCCGCCGTCCCCGACATGGGGACCGTCATCGGCGCGACCGCCGACGCGGTGGCCGCCACCGCCCATCTCGCCAAGGGCGGCGTCGTCCCGGACGGCGTCAGGGTTCCCACCCGGACCGACCGCGCGGGCGGGCTGGTGTCGGTCGTCACGAGCGCGCTCACCGGGCTCGTCAGTGCGATGAGGCCCGTGGTCGTCGGCATCAACGCCCTGGTCAAGGGCGTTGTCAGGGGTGTCTTCGGGAAGCCGGCGGCCGGCGAACGTCAGTTCCACCGGGATGCCGTGCACGCCCGGCCGTGGCTCAATGGACCTACCAGGTCGTAAGGGCGGCCGCGTGGCGCGCGGGCCGGGGCGAGGGCCACCGGCCGGGCGGCGACGCGTCGGCGGGCGGTGCGGGCGGCGAGGAGGTCCCGGCCATGACCACTGCGAAGAAGCTGCTCAGGGCGTTGCCCGCGGAACACCGGGACCGTCTGATGGAGCTCGCCCGGGAAGTGTCCTTCGCGCAGGACACCCGGATCTTCGAGGAACACGGCCGCGCGGACCGTTTCTGGATCATCCGCTCCGGAGCGGTGACGCTGGACCTCTCCCTGCCCGGACCGCGGGTGGCCACCGTGGAGACCCTCGGCACGGGTGATCTGCTGGGCTGGTCGTGGATGTTCCCGCCGTACGAGTGGGGCTTCGGCGCCGAGGCCCTCAGTCCGGTGCGGGCGTACGAATTCGACGGCGCCGAGGCGCGGAACCTGTGCGAGAGCGACCCCGCCCTCGGCTTCGCCCTGGTCCGTGCGGTGGCGGAGATCCTCGGCCACCGCCTCCGGCAGGCGCGCACCCGGCTGCTGGACCTGTACGTCCCGCACGGCAGCGGCCGGCTCTGAGCCCGGCCGCTGCCGCGCGTCGCGGATCCGATCCCGGACGTGACGCCGCGGTTCAGAGGCGGGCGGCCGGAGCGTTCCGCTCCAGGCGGGCGCCCAGCGTGGCGGCGAAGTCCTCGGCGCGGGACAGCTGGACCCGCAGCTTCTCCACCTGCTCGACAGCGGCCCGCTCGTAGACACGGACACGCTCCAGGAGAGCTTCGTGCTCGTCGGGGTCCAGCGGGCCGCCGGCGTCGAGACGGTCGGTGGCATCCAGCAGATCGCGCATCTGCTCCAGGGTGAAGCCCAGCGGCTTCATGCGACGGATCACCATCAGCCGGGCGACGTCGGACCCGGTGTAGAGGCGGAAGCCGCCCTGGGAGCGGGCGGAGGGGACGACCAGGCCGGACTCCTCGTAGTGCCGGATGGTGCGCAGGGACAGCTCCGTGCGCGCGGCGACCTCGCCGATCTGCATGTGCTTGCCGTCCACGCCCGTCTTCCCGGCCCTTCGTCTGCCTCGCTGTGCGGCGGCCGTGCGGCCACCACCGATCCCTACTCTAACGTTAGGGTAGAGTTGCTGGTGGCGAGGGTGGCGTGCCGCCGCCCTGCCGTTGCCGTGCCGGGGCCGATGCCGCCCCCGGCGAAGATCCGATTCTTGCAGGAGAGAAGCGTGCGCGAGCCCATGACGCCCGGCGCCGCTGCCTGCCCGCCGTGATACTTCGCCTCCGGATGTGAGCCGGCCGCGCATGCGCGCAGGCCCTCGCCCCGGTTCTTCACCGACTTCCGGTCCCGCGCTCTGGGGCCGTCCCGTGGGGGTGCCGGCCCGGCACCGCCTCCTCCTCCCGCGCGCCCCGGCCTGCCGAAAAAGGGGTGTGCCCGAGCACGACAGGTTCCTTCTGCCTTGTCCTCTTCCGCTTCCGCTGTGTCCCCCGCCGCGTGGCTGCGCGGCCTGAAGCCCGACTGGCTGCGTGATCCGAAGGTCTGGCGCACCGAGGTGCTGGCCGGCCTGGTGGTCGCTCTCGCGCTGATCCCCGAGGCGATCTCGTTCTCGATCATCGCCGGGGTCGACCCGGCGATCGGCCTGTTCGCCTCCTTCACCATGGCCGTGGTGATCTCCATCGTCGGCGGCCGCCGGGCGATGATCTCCGCCGCCACCGGCGCCGTCGCCCTCGTCATCGCCCCGCTCAACCGCGAACACGGCCTGGGCTACCTGATTGCCGCGGTCATCCTGGCCGGTGTCTTCCAGGTCGCCCTCGGGGCGCTGGGCGTGGCGAAGCTGATGCGGTTCATCCCGCGCTCGGTGATGGTCGGCTTCGTCAACTCCCTGGCCATCCTGATCTTCATGGCCCAGGTGCCCGAGATGCACGACGTCCCGTGGGCCGTCTACCCGCTGATCGCCGCCGGCCTGGCACTGATGGTGTTCTTCCCGAAGATCACCACCGTCGTCCCGGCGCCGCTGGTGTCCATCGTCATCCTCACCGTCATCACGGTGGGCGCGGCGATCGCGGTGCCGACCGTCGGCGACAAGGGCGAGCTGCCCTCCTCCCTGCCGGTACCGGGCCTGCCCGACGTGCCCTTCACCCTCGACACCCTGACCACCATCGCCCCCTACGCCTTCGCCATGGCCCTGGTCGGCCTGATGGAGTCGCTGATGACGGCCAAGCTCGTCGACGACATCACCGACACCCACTCCAACAAGACCCGTGAATCGATCGGCCAGGGCATCGCCAACATCGTCACTGGCTTCTTCGGCGGCATGGGCGGCTGCGCGATGATCGGCCAGACGATGATCAACGTGAAGGTCTCCGGCGCCCGCACCCGCCTCTCCACCTTCCTGGCCGGCGCGTTCCTGATGGTGCTGTGCATCGTCTTCGGCCCGGTCGTCTCGGACATCCCCATGGCCGCCCTGGTCGCCGTCATGATCATGGTGTCGTTCGCGACGTTCGACTGGCACTCCATCGCCCCGAAGACGCTTCGGCGGATGCCGGCCGGGGAGATCGCCGTCATGGTGATCACCGTCGGCTGCGTCGTGGCCACCCACAACCTCGCCATCGGCGTCGTCGTCGGCTCCGTCACCGCCATGGTGATCTTCGCCAAGCGCGTCGCCCACCTCGCCGAGGTCACCGCCGTCACCGACCCCGACAACACCACAGTGGTCTACCGGGTCACCGGCGAGCTGTTCTTCGCCTCCTCCAACGACCTCGTCGGCCAGTTCAACTACGCCGGCGACCCGGACAAGGTCATCATCGACCTGTCCGCAGCGCACGTCTGGGATGCCTCCTCCGTCGCCGCGCTCGACGCGATCACCACGAAGTACGCCCAGCGCGGCAAGACCGTCGAGATCACCGGCCTGAACGACCCGAGCGCCGACCTCCACGGCAAGCTCACCGGCGAACTCACCGGCGGTCACTGATCCCAGCCTCCGCAGGCGAGCGAGAGGACCCCGGCCATCCGCCGGGGTCCTCTCGCACAGGACCGCCGCCGCACGTAAGACTTTCGTCATCGGTTTCCTGGAGCAGACCAGGAGCCCGGTCCGTTGCAGCGGGTGAGTGCAAACGGTTTCGGGAGGCTGGGATGGGACGCGTACGGCGGTTGCTGGGCAGGCCGGTGGTGATCGGGGCGCTGGTCGTCGGAGTGGTGGCGGCGGGTGTGGGAGCGGTGTGGTTCCAGCCGTGGAAGCTGTGGGTGGACAGGACGGTGCACGAGTCCGCTCCGGTGGCGGCGGACGCGGGCGCCCGGGGGCCGCGGACCCTGGCCGTCGGTGAGCTGATCAGCCATGAGCACAGCACGAAGGGGACGGTACGGGTCCTGGAGCTGCCCGACGGGAGCCGTACGCTGCGGCTGGAGCACCTGGACACCAGCGACGGTCCCGACGTGCGGGTGCTGCTCACGGACGCGCCCGTGAAGCCGGGCCGGGCGGGCTGGCACGTCTTCGACGACGGCCTGCACACCAGCCTCGGGTCGCTCAAGGGCAACAAGGGCGACCAGAACTACGCGCTGCCCGCCGGTCTGGACCTGAACCGGTACAGCAGTGTCAGCATCTGGTGCGACCGCTTCGACGTCTCCTTCGGCGCCGCCGCCCTGAAGCGCGTCTGACGCAGGGGCGGCCGCTACGAGCCCGTGACCTCGGTCCGCGCGGCGACCGGTGCGGTGCCCGAGATCGCGCAGGCGACCGTCACACCGAAGACGTGGACCGTGGCGGCGCCGGGCGTGAACGTCGTGGTGCCCATCGCGTCGAGCGTCACCGAGGCGGTGCCGCCCGTGACCTTCACCGGTGTCCCCGTGGGTATGGAGGCGGGATTGGTGAATCCGGTGGCGGTCACCGTGCCCGTCGCGGCGCCGCCGAGCTCGATGGTCATCTCCCCGGTCACGCTCTTCGCCGGGACGGTGACCGGTGCCGTCAGGCTCGTGGTGACGTCGACGGCGAGTTCGGCGGTGCCGCCCTGAGGAACCGTGGCGGGGGCGGTCACGGTGACCTCCAGGGACTGGACCCCACTGGGGGCTCCGGGACCGGTGCAGGTGTAGCCGACGGACACCGTGTCGGCCGTGGCCGGCGGCGCCGCCAGCACGATGCCTCCGATCACCAGCGCGGCGACGAAGGCCGCGCCCGCCGTGGTCCGCTTGCGCTGCGAGCTCCTGGGCGTGCTCATCGCGTGCTCCCTTCCTGTCCCGGTGCGGGGTGACAGCCGGGATCATAGGAAGAATGACGTGGACACGTCATGGATGCCACGTGACGGTGGAGAAGTCAACAGCCGGGAGGACACCGCCCGGAGGGGACGGCGGGCACCGGATCCCCGGAGCTCCGGGGACGGCGGGCACGGTTCCGCGCGCACGACGGCGGGCGGGCCGAGGCACGTACGCCTCGGCCCGCCCGCTCCGTCATCGCTTCCCGTGGATCACCCCATGGCGGCTCGCGTCGTGGGGGCGTCGTCGAGCGCGCTGCGCTGCATGTCCTTGCACACGGGGACATTGCCCACGTTGGAGACGTACACCGAGCTCACCCACGTGGCGCGGTCCCGCAACTGATACCAGACGCTGTTCCCGGCGATGGCCTGCGCGCGGACCTTGCAGCGGAGCCCGATGCGAGTGCCTCGCACGAGCGTGCCCCGCACCGAGGAGTCCGTGCTCGGGTACACCCGCTCGTTGACGCCGGTGGGGTTTTGGACCGTCCCGTTCGGCTTGACCGGTACCGGTGCCGACTCGGCCGGCCCGGAAGCCAGCAACGCCCCGGTCAGCGCGGCGACCGAGACCGCCACGCTACGGGCCACGAGTGTCGGGGTCATAACTGCTCCCTCGTTCTACGGAGTGGATAACGCAAAGCCCACGTTCCACTCCGCTATCACGAATAAACCATCCCCAACTCGCACATAACCCATACGCACGAACCGCTGCCGCCACCCGGGTTCACCGGCGCGCCGATCAGTCCTCCGGCACCGGCGGGGCCTCCTTGCGGGCGCGGCTGGGCTGCACGCGCTTCGGCTCGCCCTTCATCTTCGGGTGCTCCGGCGGGTAGGGCAGGTCGCCCAGGCCGTGTTCGCGCTCGTCGCGGTCGGCCAGGTCCAGGGCGGCGCGCAGGTCCCCGGGTGCGTCGTCCATCCCGGCGTGCACGTCCCCCAGGGCGGCGAAGCGTTCCGGCATGCTCGCCAGGTCGAAGTCCTCCGGCACCGCGTCGGGCACCTCTTCCCACCTCAGCGGGGCGGACACGGGGGCGTGCGCGCGCGGACGTACGGAATAGGCGCTGGCGATCGTGCGGTCGCGGGCGGTCTGGTTGTAGTCCACGAAGACCTTCTCGCCGCGCTCCTCCTTCCACCACGCCGTGGTGATGGCCTCGGGCGCGCGCCGCTCCAGCTCCCGCGCCACGGCGATCGCCGCGCGCCGCACCTGGGTGAAGGTCCACTCGGGCCGGATCGGCACGAAGACGTGCAGACCGCGACCGCCCGAGGTCTTCGGCCAGCCGCCGAGGCCCAGTTCCTCCAGGACCACCCGCAGTTCGAGGGCGGCGCGCACCGCGTCCGCGTAGGCCGTGCCGGGCTGCGGATCGAGGTCGATGCGCAGCTCGTCCGGATGGTCGGTGTCACCGCGCCGCACCGGCCAGGGGTGGAACGTCAGGCATCCCAGGTTGGCCGCCCACACCACCGCCGCGACCTCACCCGGGCAGATCTCGTCCGCGTACCGGCCGCTGGGAAAGGAGATGCGCCCGGTCGGAATCCAGTCGGGCAGGTTCTTCGGGGCCCGCTTCTGGAAGAACGACTCCCCGCCGACCCCGTCCGGGTAGCGCTCCAGCATCGTCGGACGGTCCCGCAGCGCGCGCACGATGCCGGGACCGACAGCGAGGTAATAGGAAACCAGGTCGTATTTGGTGAAGCCGCGTTCCGGGAAATAGACCTTGTCCGGATGCGAGATCCGTACCGTCCGCCCGCCCGCAGAGAGTTCCACTGCCTCGCCCATGGACCCACGCTAAGCGCCCGCGCGCACGGTCGCCCGCCGAGCGCAACGGCGGGCGGCCGGACCGCCGGGGCCGCACAATCGCGGTCATGGAGCTCCCGGTCATGCCGCCCCTGCAGCCGATGCTGGCCAAGTCGGCGTCCGCCATCCCGCCCGGAATGCAGTACGAGGCGAAGTGGGACGGTTTCCGGGCCATCGTCTTCCGCGACCGCGACGCCATCGAACTGGGCAGCCGCTCCGGCAAGCCACTGACCCGCTACTTCCCGGAGCTCGTCCGCGTCCTGCTGGAGCAGCTCCCGCCGCGGTGCGTCGTGGACGGTGAGATCGTCATCGCCCGCGGCGGCCGGCTGGACTTCGACGCACTGCTGGAGCGCATTCACCCGGCCGCCTCCCGCGTCACCCACCTGGCCGAGGTCACCCCGGCGAGTTTCATCGCCTTCGACCTTCTCGCCCTCGGTGACGAGTCGCTGCTGGACACCCCGCAGCTCGCCCGCCGCGAGGCCCTGACCGACGCGCTCCGCGACGCCCGCGCGCCGCTCCACATCACCCCGGTCACCATGGACCTGGACACGGCCCGGGCGTGGTTCGAGGAGTACGAGGGGGCCGGTCTGGACGGCGTCGTCGCCAAGCCGCCGAACCTGCCCTACCGGCCCGGGCAACGCGCCATGACCAAGGTCAAGCACGAGAGGACGGCCGACTGCGTGCTCGCGGGGCTGCGCCCGCACAAGAGCGGCCCCGTGGTCGGCTCACTGCTCCTCGGCCTCCATGACACCGCCGGCCACCTGCAACACGTGGGCGTCTGCGCCTCCTTCCCGATGCGCAGACGCCAGGAACTGATGACGGAGCTGGAGCCCCTGCGGATGCCCTCCGTCCAGGGCCACCCCTGGGAGCACTGGGCCGACCCCGACGCCCAGGCCGCCGGCAGGCTGCCCGGTGGTCCCAGCCGGTGGACCGGCACCAAGGACCTCTCCTGGATCCCGCTGCGGCCCGAGCGGGTCTGCGAGGTCGCCTACGACCACCTCCAGGGCAATCGCTTCCGCCACACCACCCAGTTCCGCCGCTGGCGCCCCGACCGCGAGCCCGGGGAGTGCACGTACGCCCAGCTGGAGGAGACCCCTCACTTCGACCTCGCGGGCATTCTCGACCTCTGACGGACGTCTCAGGCCGGCCGGTGTTGCCCCGGGGCCCGGGAGATGACCGTGCTCTCCGGCGCGGGGGTCACCACGGCACCCGTCACCCCTGACGCGGAAGCCGATGCCGTCGCCGGTTCGCCTGCCAAGGCCAGCGCGGGGGACGGCGAGGGCGACGGCGCGGGCGATCCCGGCCCGGAACCGTCACCCCACCGCTCCCGCAGCACACCCACCAGCCACACCCCCGCCGGTCCCAACGCCGTCAGCAACGCCAACCCCGCCCATACCCGCATCGCCGGATACGCGTGCCCCCACACCACCGACGCCGCCAAGCACAACCCGAACACACCCGCCCACCCCAAATGCGCCCGGAAAGTCCCCACGCAGTCCGGCGACGCGGAATCCCCCTTCGGCGTCACCACGAACCCCGAACGCCGCCGCAACACCGCCTGCCCCAACGCCCGCGCGTACAACGGCGCCGACACCGCCGACATCACCATCCCCGCCACCCCCGAGGAACCCACCGGCTCATGCGGACTCACATTGTGCCGACGATTCACCACATACAACGCCACCTGCAATGCCGCCGCATCCCCGTACAACATCAACCACACCTCGGACGGCACGCTGATCCCCGCCGCACCGAACCCCAGAAACAACACACACGACACCCCACCCAACACCCACGTCAACGCCGCCATCGGATAATAAGCAACCAACAACACATAATTCACCACCCGCCCCGGCGACAACCCCCACACCACCCGCCCGAACTGACCCAACAACGTCTCGAACGTCCCTCGCGACCACCGCAACTGCTGCGAAAAGAAATCCGTCCACGATGACGGCCCCTCCCCCACCGCCAACACATCCGGCGTGTACACCGACCGCCACCGCCGCCCCGTCACCGGATTCCGCCGCCGATGGATCTCCAGCCCCGTCGCCATATCCTCCGTGATCGAGTCGTACAAACCCCCGATCTGCCGCAGCACACTGATCCGCACACAATTCGACGTCCCCACGAACATCGGCGCACCATAACGGTTCCCCGCCCGCTGCACCAACGCATGGAACAAAAATTGCTGGCTCTCCGCCGCCTTGGTCACCCGCGACACATAATTCCCATACACCTGCGGCCCCACCACAAACGCCACATCCGGATCCCGGAAATACCCCAGCATGCGCTCCAGAAAATTCGGCAACGGCACATGGTCCGTATCCACACACGCCAAAAAATCATAACCGTCACCATGCGCATCCAGCCACGCATTGTAATTACCGTGCTTCGTCCGCGCCCGAAAACGGCCCGACGGACGATTCCACCGGTCCACCCCCTTCCGCGAGAAATGCCGCACCCCCAACCGGTCGCACAACGCCCGCGCCCCCGCGTCATCGCCCTCGTCCAGCAACCACACATCCACCACCCCCTCATAACCCACCCGCACCGCCCCCTCCAACGTCGCCGCCACCATCTCCAGCGGCTCCTTCCCCGGCACGAAACTCGTGCAGAACGCCACCCGACCCCCCGGCTGCGCCCGCACCGGCACCGGATCCCGCGCCACCCATGACGCATGCGCCACCGACACCACGTTCACCACACGAAAAACCTCGACCAACCCCACCGCCGACAACATCAATCCATCCACCAACCCCCACCACCCACCCCGCACCACCCAATGCCCCGGCCACAACAACCACACCAACAACACAAAGGAGACCAAGGGCGCCGACGCCACCAGCAAACCCACGCCCCAGCAGCGCAACCACCCCTCGCCTTCCCGCATCTGACGTGTCATCAGCCGTCGGTAGCCGACCCGGTACGCCCCCATCGGCGGATCCGCCAGCTCCCCCGCCAGCCGGCTGAAACCCTCGTAGTCGTACCCACCGCCCTCCACCTCCCCCACCCCGCCCGGCGCCGGTTCACCCCCGCCACCGGGGACCTCGACCGCCGGCCCCGGAACACCACCACCCGACCCCGACACGCCCTCACCACCCGCCACACGACACCCCGACACCCGCACACCACCCACCACAACCACCACCCACTCCCCGGTACGGATAGACGGACAGCGCGGACGATTCATCACATCAGCCAAAAAAACCTAACAAGGCGGCTCACTATTCATCCGACGATCAGACCCGAAACACCCCTACAACCACTCACATGGCCCATAGATCCGTATGACTGCCATACGAATGGGCATCACCGCGCAACGGGTGCAGGCAGCCGCAAACGGCACACGCATCGCAGGTGAAAGCCTCAACAGGGCTTCAGATATGGCCGGATGTCGACGTTTCAGGCGAGGGAATCCAGGCGGGAAAGACCCCCGACTTTGATTCGTCGATCATGGGCAACTATCATGAAAACTGGTTGCCTAGGTCAACTGATGCCCCTTGAAAGGAAACCCCGCATGTCCGTCACCGCGCAGCACTTCCGTACATATGTGGAGCGCAATCTCGACGCCCTGGGAACCGATCCCGACCGGACCGCCCTGCTGCGCGAGGACCGGCGCATCACCGCCGGTGAACTACGGGGCCTCGTGCACCGCATGGCGCGGGCCCTGCTCGCCCAGGGCGTGCGCCGCGGGCAGACCGTCACCCTCCTCAGCGGGAACCTGCCGGAGACCATCGCCGCGCGGTACGCCGCCAATCTGATCGGCTGCGCCGTCAACCACCTCTACAACAAGCTTTCGGTCGAAGTGCAGGCCACGATCGTCCGGGACATCGAGACCCACGCCCTGATCGTCGACCCCGCCTACGCCGGGCGTGCCCAGGAGCTCACGGACCGGGCACCGGTCAAGAGCGTGCTCACCCTCGGCGCCGCCGAGGTGGGCGTGGACCTGCTGGAGCTGGCGGCCGCCGAGTCCGCCGAGCCGTTCCCCGGCCTCGCCCGGGCCCAGGACGTCTGCACCATCCGCCACACCGGCGGCACCACGGGCCACCCCAAGGCCATTTGCACCACCTTCGAGCAGGCGCCGGCGTTCGACGAGGCGATACCGGACTGGGAAGGGCCGGTCCGGTACCTGCTGAGCACCACGCTCGCCCACGCCGGCGGCCTGATGGCCGACTTCGCGCTGCGCAACGGCGGCAGCGTCCGGCTGCTCGACGACTTCGACGCCGCGACCGTGCTGGCCACCGTCGAGCGCGAGCGGATCACCCACCTGTTCCTGCTGCCGCCGCTGCTCTACCAGCTGATGGACCACCCGGACGCCGCCCGCACCGACACCTCCAGCCTCAGCCACGTCTGGTACGGGGGCTGCCAGTCCTCGCCCGCACGGATCGCGGAGGCGGTGCGGCGCTTCGGCCCGGTGCTCAATCAGTTCTACGGGCAGAACGAGGCCGGCGGCATCAGCATGCTCTCCGCCGAGGACCACGACCCCGACCGCCTGGACCGGCTGCGGTCCGCCGGAAAGATCCTGGACGGGGTCGAGGTGGCGATCCGCGACGAGCACGGCCGCGATCTGCCGCGCGGGGAGCACGGCGAGATCTGCATCCGCTCCGCGAACATCATGCAGGGCTACTGGAAGCAGCCCGAGCTCACCGCCGAGGTGCTGCGCGACGGGTGGCTGCACACCGGTGACATCGGCTACCTCGACGCCGAGGGCTACCTCACCATCGTCGACCGGATCAAGGACATGATCGTCGTGGTGGGCGGCCACGTCTACACCACGGAGCTGGAGGACCTGATCAACACCCACCCGCAGGTTCTGCAGAGCGCCGTCTTCGGCGTTCCGGACGCGAACCGCATGGAGCAGGTGCACGCCGCCATCGTGCGGGTGCCCGGCGCCGAGGTGGACGCCCGGCAGCTGCGCGCCATGGTGCGCGAGGAGCGGGGCGCGATGTACGAGCCGGCGCGCATCTCGTTCGTCGACGAGCTGCCGCTGACCGACGCGGGTAAGCCCGACAAGAAGCTGCTCCGCCGGCGGGCCGAGTCCACGGCCGTCTGAGCCGGTCGCCGGAGGGCTGCCCCGCTCCCGGCCGACGGTCCGGCACCGGCGCGACGATCCGTACAGCCGGTGGGACACGGAGAGCGGGGGCCGCCGGACGGCGCTCGCGGCGTCCCCGCGGGAAGCCCTCACCCGAACCGCCCGCCAGTGCCCCGCCGTTCGCCGCGCTCCGGCCCCCGGGCGGTCCGGGCCCGCGCCGCGTCAGGTACGCGGGCCCGTGATCTGCCGCATGC
>NZ_JAGGOL010000028.1 GCF_018614525.1 Streptomyces sp. ISL-11 | reverse complement strand
GCCGTGCCCCGTGCGCCCCGCTCACCGGCCAGGCCCGGTCGGCCGCAGGACCGCCGCCCGGCCCGGCGGGCCGCGGGGCGGTCGGCGCCGTGAGCCGTGGGGCCCCTGCGACCGCTGTGACGCAAGCGATGCAAGCGAGCACGGTCAGCGATAAGCAGAGCGTGACCGCCCCGAGCCGCGGCCGAAGGCGCCCGCGGATGCCGCCCGGAAGGCTTCGCCGGCGGGCGGGAGATCGTGTGGGGCGCCGCACGGGACGCCGGGTGAAGGTCATGGCGGCACTCTGGCCCGGCCGGCGGATTCGTGGGGATCTTGCCCAGGATCTGTGGACTACTCGCGGGTTGTGCACAACGCCGTCACCCGGGCCTTCCCCGGTCCCGTACACTTCTCATGGCGATCCGGGTGACCGGATCGACTTCGCACGCCCCGCTACCGGCGCGTCAGTCCCTTTCGGGCAGCCCGGTGGCCGTGTCTCTCGGTCCGCGGAACGGTTCCTCGCAAGGGCGCCTTCCACGGCGGACACGTCGGGGCGTCAGGAGCGGCGGCCGCCCGGCCGCCGTGGAACCGAGTATTTCAAGGAGCGCGGCCATGGCCGTCGTCACGATGCGGGAGCTGCTGGAGAGCGGCGTCCACTTCGGTCACCAGACCCGTCGTTGGAACCCGAAGATGAAGCGTTTCATCTTCACGGAGCGCAACGGCATCTACATCATCGACCTGCTCCAGTCGCTGTCGTACATCGACCGCGCCTACGAGTTCGTCAAGGAGACCGTCGCGCACGGCGGCTCCATCATGTTCGTCGGTACGAAGAAGCAGGCCCAGGAGGCCATCGCCGAGCAGGCGACGCGCGTCGGCATGCCGTACGTCAACCAGCGCTGGCTGGGTGGCATGCTCACCAACTTCTCCACCGTCTACAAGCGCCTGCAGCGTCTCAAGGAGCTCGAGCTCATCGACTTCGAGGATGTGGCCGCGTCCGGCCTCACCAAGAAGGAGCTGCTCGTCCTCTCCCGCGAGAAGACCAAGCTGGAGAAGACCCTCGGCGGTATCCGCGAGATGCAGAAGGTGCCCAGCGCCGTCTGGATCGTGGACACCAAGAAGGAGCACATCGCCGTCGGTGAGGCGCGCAAGCTGCGCATCCCGGTCGTCGCGATCCTCGACACCAACTGCGACCCCGACGAGGTCGACTACAAGATCCCGGGCAACGACGACGCGATCCGCTCCGTCACCCTGCTGACCCGTGTGATCGCCGACGCCGTCGCCGAGGGCCTCATCGCCCGTTCCGGTGTCGCCACCGGTGACGCGAAGGCCGACAAGGCCGCCGGCGAGCCCCTCGCCGAGTGGGAGCGCGACCTGCTCGAGGGCGAGAAGAAGGCCGACGACGAGGCCGAGAAGCCCGCCGAGGCCCCCGCCGCCGAGGCTCCGGCCGTCGAGGCCCCCGCCGCCGAGGCCGAGGCCGAGAAGCCGGCCACGGACGCCGAGCAGGGCTGACACCTTAAGTCCCGGTAGTTGAACGGCGGGGGCCGGCGCGAGACGCGCCGCCCCCGCCGTGCACCCGTAGTCACACCGACTTTCGAGAGAGATTCACCATGGCGAACTTCACCGCCGCTGACGTCAAGAAGCTCCGTGAGCTCACCGGCGCCGGCATGATGGACTGCAAGAAGGCGCTGGACGAGGCGGCCGGCGACCTGGAGAAGGCCGTCGAGATCGTGCGCGTCAAGGGCCTCAAGGGCGTTGCCAAGCGCGAGAGCCGCACCACCTCGAACGGTGCCGTCGTCTCCGTCATCGCCGACGACAACACCTCCGGTGTCATCGTCGAGCTGAAGTGCGAGACGGACTTCGTCGCCAAGGGTGACAAGTTCGTCGCCGTGGCCAACGCGCTGGCCGCCCACATCGCCAAGAGCGCCCCGGCCGACGTCGACGCCCTGATGGCGTCCGAGATCGAGGCCGGCAAGACCGTCCAGGCGTTCGTGGACGAGGCCAACGTCACCCTCGGCGAGAAGATCGTCGTCGACCGCTTCGCGCAGTTCGCCGACGGTTTCGTCTCCGCGTACATGCACCGCACCGCGGCGGACCTGCCCCCGCAGGTCGGTGTCCTCGTCGAGCTCGACAAGGAGAACGCCGAGGTCGCCAAGGACATCGCGCAGCACATCGCCGCCTTCGCGCCGAAGTTCCTCTCCCGCGAGGAGATCCCGGCCGACGTCGTCGACAACGAGCGCCGCGTCGCCGAGGCCACCGCTCGCGAGGAGGGCAAGCCCGAGGCCGCCCTCCCGAAGATCGTCGAGGGTCGCGTCACCGGCTTCTTCAAGGAGAACGTGCTGCTGGACCAGGCGTTCGCCAAGGACAACAAGAAGTCCGTCCAGAAGATCCTGGACGAGGCCGGTGTCACGCTGAAGCGCTTCGCGCGCATCCGCGTCGGCGCCTGAGCCGTCAGCAGGGCAGCGATTGACCTGCGACCCGCTAGGGTCGTACGCAGCCGACCCTCCACCGGTCGGCCGCTGATGTGACGAGGAGGCCATTGCCGAACAGGGATCTGATAAAGACCCAACCGGCAATGGCCTTCTTCGTATGTGCACGAGGAGATCTCCAATGAATCAGGGTGCGGACGCCCGGCAGGCCGCCGACGACAAGAGTGCTGACCACGGCAAACGCCGTCGGTTCATGCTGAAACTGTCCGGCGAGGCCTTCGCCGGCGGCGGGGGCCTCGGTGTCGACCCCGATGTGGTGCACGCCATCGCCCGCGAGATCGCGGCGGTCGTCCGCGAGGGGTACGAGATCGCGGTCGTCATCGGCGGCGGCAACTTCTTCCGCGGCGCCGAGCTCCAGCAGCGCGGCATGGACCGGGCCCGCTCGGACTACATGGGCATGCTCGGCACCGTGATGAACTCGCTCGCCCTCCAGGACTTCCTGGTCAAGGAAGGCGTCGAGACGCGGGTGCAGACCGGCATCACCATGGGCCAGGTCGCCGAGCCGTTCATCCCGCTGCGCGCGGTGCGCCACCTGGAGAAGGGCCGCGTCGTCATCTTCGGCGCCGGCATGGGCATGCCCTACTTCTCCACCGACACCACCGCCGCCCAGCGCGCCCTGGAGATCCACGCCGAGGCGATCCTGATGGGCAAGAACGGCGTCGACGGGATCTACGACTCGGACCCGAAGAAGAACCCCGGCGCGGTGAAGTTCGACGCCCTCGAGTACGGCGAGGTGCTCGCCCGCGGCCTGAAGGTCGCCGACGCCACCGCCATCTCCCTGTGCATGGACAACAAGCTGCCGATCCTGGTCTTCGAGCTGCTCGCCGAGGGCAACATCGCCCGTGCGGTCAAGGGTGAGAAGATCGGCACGCTCGTGAGCGACGAGAACACGCGGGCCTGACGACCCGCACGCCGTCAGGTCGGGCACGCCCGATACGGACGGCAACTCCGTGCCGTGGGAAGACCTCGGCACGGGGATGGACAACTGCCTGCCGGTCGGACACCGTGCAGGAGAAGACGCGCGCAGGGGCGAGGCTCTGCTTACTGATAACACCAGGAGCAAGTGGTGATCGAAGAGATCCTCCTCGAGGCCGAGGAGAAGATGGAGAAGGCCGTTGTGGTCGCCAAGGAGGACTTCGCGGCGATCCGCACCGGGCGTGCGCACCCGGCGATGTTCAACAAGATCGTGGCGGACTACTACGGTGCGCTGACGCCGATCAACCAGCTGGCGTCCTTCTCGGTGCCGGAACCGCGCATGGCGGTCGTGACGCCCTTCGACAAGAGCGCGCTGCGCAACATCGAGCAGGCGATCCGCGACTCCGACCTCGGCGTCAACCCGAGCAACGACGGCAACATCATCCGGGTGACGTTCCCGGAGCTCACCGAGCAGCGCCGCAGGGACTACGTCAAGGTCGCCAAGACCAAGGCCGAGGACGCGAAGATCTCGATCCGTTCCATCCGCCGCAAGGCCAAGGAAACCCTCGACAAGCTCGTCAAGGACAAGGAGTCCGGCGAGGACGAGGTGCGCCGCGCGGAGAAGGAGCTCGACGACACCACCGCGAAGTACGTCACGCAGGTGGACGAGCTGCTCAAGCACAAGGAAGCCGAGCTCCTCGAGGTCTGATGAACGACACATCCTGGGGGGCTCCGTCGAGCGCCGGATACTGGGGGTCCACCGACCGGGGGCCCTCCTCTCCGGCGCCCTCGGCGGGTCCTGTGCGCGAGGCGGGCGTCGCGGCGCAGACTCGCCCCATGCCCACCGTGCCCGCCTCAGGCGGAGACCAGGACGACCGTGACCAGCGGGCCGCACACCTTCGCGGCCCCCTGTTCCGCGATGAACAGGAGTTCGACATCCACCCCCAGGAACCGGCCCCGGTGCCTGACTCCCCTCAGGCACCGAAGGCGGGAAAGAAGAGCGCCGGCCGTGATCTGCGGGCCGCGATAGGGGTGGGGGTGGGCCTCGGCGCGGTCATCCTGGCCTCCCTGTTCATCTACAAGCCCGTCTTCCTCGGCGTCATCGTGCTGGCCGTCGTCGTCGGGCTGTGGGAGCTCACCTCCCGCCTCGCCGAGCGCAAGAGCATCAAGGCTCCCTTGGTGCCGCTGGCGCTCGGTGGCGCGGCCATGGTCATCGCGGGCTATGTGGACGGCGCCGAGGGCGCCTGGATCGCCATGGCCTTCACCGCCCTGGCGGTGCTCGTATGGCGCATGACGGAACCGCCGGACGACTACCTCAAGGACGTCACGGCGGGCATCTTCGCGGCGTTCTACGTGCCCTTCCTCGCCACCTTCGTGGCGCTGATGCTCGCGGCCGGCGACGGCGCGTGGCGGGTGCTGACCTTCCTCATCCTGACGGTGGTCAGCGACACCGGGGCGTACGCGGTCGGCTGGAAGTTCGGCAAGCGCAAGCTGGCGCCGCGCATCAGCCCCGGCAAGACCCGCGAGGGGCTGCTGGGCGCCGTCGCCTTCGCCATGGTGGCGGGCGCCCTGTGCATGCGCTTCCTGATCGACGACGGGGTGTGGTGGCAGGGTCTGCTGCTCGGCCTGGCCGTCGCCGTCAGTGCCACGCTCGGCGACCTCGGCGAGTCCATGATCAAGCGTGACCTCGGGATCAAGGACATGGGCGCGCTGCTGCCGGGCCACGGCGGGATCATGGACCGGCTGGACTCGCTGCTGCCCACCGCACCGGTGGTCTGGCTGCTCATGGTGGTCTTCGTCGGTGGCGCCTAACCGCGCACACCGCCTCTGACCTGGCGTTTCATCGACAGGCCGGTACGGTACGGGGTCCGTTGTCCACAGGGCGGCGGGCCCCGTCCGTATGTCTGCGACACTGGTAGAACCATGCCTGTACCCGGAGAACTCACTTTCGTCGCGCCGCGTGGGGCCAAGAAGCCCCCGCGGCACCTTGCCGACCTCTCGCCCGCCGAGCGCCGTGAGGCGGTTGCCGCGATCGGCGAGAAGCCGTTCCGCGCCAAGCAGCTGTCCCAGCACTACTTCGCCCGGTACGCGCACGACCCCGCGGCATGGACCGACATCCCGGCGGCGGCGCGCGAGAAGCTCGCCACCGAGCTCCTGCCGGAGCTGATGAGCGTCGTCCGGCACATCTCGTGCGACGACGACACCACCCGCAAGACCCTCTGGCGGCTGCACGACGGCAAGCTGGTCGAGTCCGTGCTGATGCGCTACCCCGACCGGGTCACCATGTGCATCAGCTCGCAGGCCGGCTGCGGCATGAACTGCCCGTTCTGCGCCACCGGCCAGGCCGGCCTGGACCGCAATCTGTCGACCGCCGAGATCGTGCACCAGATCGTCGACGGCATGCGCGCCCTGCGCGACGGCGAGGTGCCCGGCGGCGCCGCCCGCCTGTCCAACATCGTCTTCATGGGCATGGGCGAGCCGCTCGCCAACTACAAGCGGGTCGTCGGCGCCATCCGCCGCCTCACCGACCCCGAGCCCGACGGCCTCGGCCTCTCGCAGCGCGGCATCACCGTCTCCACCGTCGGCCTGGTCCCGGCCATGCACCGCTTCGCCGACGAGGGCTTCAAGTGCCGCCTCGCCGTCTCGCTGCACGCGCCCGACGACGACCTGCGCGACACCCTGGTGCCGGTCAACACCCGCTGGAAGGTCCGCGAGGTCCTCGACGCCGCGTGGGAGTACGCCGAGAAGTCCGGCCGCCGGATCTCCATCGAGTACGCCCTGATCCGCGACATCAACGACCAGGCATGGCGCGGCGACCTCCTCGGCCGGCTCCTCAAGGGCAAGCGCGTCCACGTCAACCTCATCCCGCTCAACCCGACGCCGGGCTCGAAGTGGACGGCCTCCCGGCCGGAGGACGAGCGGGCGTTCGTCGAGGCCATCGCGGCGCACGGCGTGCCCGTGACCGTCCGCGACACCCGTGGCCAGGAGATCGACGGCGCGTGCGGGCAGCTGGCGGCCACCGAGCGCTGAGCCGCCCGCCGGAGGCGCACTGATACTGTGCCTTCGCACAAGTGAACAATCCGACAGGGGAGCGCGCGAGCGCTGAGAGTGCGGCACGGCCGCAGACCCTCGGACCTGATCCGGGTCATACCGGCGTAGGGAGTCAGCACCACCATGAACACCAACCTCCGGCGTGCCCTCGGCGCGACCGTCGTGGCCGCGCTCGGCCTGCCCCTCCTGGCCGCCTGCGGCGGCTCGGGCGGCTCGGGAGCCTCCGAGGAGGCCGACGGCGGCAAGACCGTCACCCTCGTCTCGCACGACTCCTTCGTCGCCTCGGAGGGGGTGCTGAAGGAGTTCACGAAGCAGACCGGCTACACGGTCAAGGTCGTCAAGGGCGGCGACGCCGGCCAGGCCGTCAACCAGGCGATCCTCTCCAAGAAGCACCCCCAGGGCGATGTCTTCTTCGGCGTCGACAACACACTCCTGTCGCGCGCGCTCGACCAGGGCCTCTTCGACCCGTACGAGGCCAAGGGCCTGGACCGGGTCCCCGGGAAGCTTCAGGCCGACGCCGCCGAGCACCGGGTCACCCCGGTCGACACCGGTGACATCTGCGTCAACTACGACCGCGCGTACTTCACCGAGCACAAGCTCGCCCCGCCGCAGTCCTTCGACGACCTGATCAAGCCGGAGTACAAGAACCTCCTCGTCACCGAGAACGCGGCGACCTCCTCTCCCGGTCTCGCCTTCCAGCTCGCCACCGCCGCCAAGTACGGCGACGACGGATGGCAGGACTACTGGAAGAAGCTCAAGGCCAACGGCGTCGAGGTCGTCAGCGGCTGGGAACAGGCATACAGCGAGCGCTTCTCCGGCTCCGCCGGCGGCAAGAAGGCCAAGGGCGACAAGCCGCTCGTCGTCTCCTACGCCTCCAGCCCGCCCGCCGAGGTCATGGGCGTCGAGCCCGCGCCCAAGGAGGCCCCCACCGGGGTCGCGACCGGCACCTGCTTCCAGCAGACCGAGTTCGCCGGGCTGCTCAAGGGCGCGAAGAACACCAAGGGCGGCAAGGCCCTCATCGACTTCCTGCTGAGCAGGACGTTCCAGGAGGACATGCCCCTCCAGATGTTCGTCAGGCCCGCCAGCCAGGACGCCGCGCTGCCCGAGCTGTTCACCAAGTACGGCGCGAAGGTCACCGACCCGCAGACCCTCGCCCCGGAGAAGATCGCCAAGAACCGTGAGCAGTGGGTCAAGGCATGGTCCTCGATCGTCCTGAAGTAGCTCCGCGCGAGACCGGGCGGGCCACCGTCCGCCCGGCCTTCCGGCAGTCGGCGGTGCGGCTCGGCCTGATGGCCGTGCCCGTCGCCTTCTTCGCGGTCTTCTTCGCCTACCCGGTCACCGCCATCGTCTCCCGCGGTCTGAAGGACGGCGGCCGGTGGCAGTTCGGGCGGATCGGCGAGGTGCTCACCGATCCGGCGATCGGGCACGTCCTGTGGTTCACCACCTGGCAGGCGGCCGCCTCCACCGCCCTGACGCTGGCGGTCGCGCTGCCCGGCGCGTACGTCTTCGCCCGTCTCGACTTCCCCGGCAAGCGACTGTTGCGGGCCCTGGTCACCATTCCCTTCGTCCTGCCGACCGTCGTGGCCGGCTCGGCCTTCCTGGCCCTCCTCGGCCGCGGTGGACTCCTGGACGAACTGTGGGGCGTGCGCCTGGACACCACCGTCTGGGCGATCCTCCTCGCCCACGTCTTCTTCAACTACGCCGTCGTCGTACGCACCGTCGGCGGCCTCTGGGCGCAGCTCGACCCCCGTCAGGAGGAGGCCGCACGGGTGCTGGGCGCCGGCCGCCTCACGGCCTGGCGGCGGGTCACCCTGCCCGCCCTCGCGCCGGCCGTGGCCGCCGCGGCGCTGATGGTCTTCCTCTTCACGTTCACGTCCTTCGGCGTCGTCCAGATCCTCGGCGGTCCCCGCTACGCCACGCTGGAAGTGGAGATCTACCAGCAGACCGCGCAGCTGCTGGACCTGCCGACGGCCGCGGTGCTCACGCTCCTGCAGTTCGTGGCGGTCGCCGTGCTGCTGGCCGTGCACGCCCAGGCCGTACGCCGCCGGGAGTCGGCCCTGAGGCTGGTCGACGCCGCGCACACCTCCCGCCGCCCGCGCGGCCCGGCCCAGTGGACGCTGCTGGGCTGCGTGCTGGCCGTGATCGCGCTGCTGATCCTGCTGCCGCTGGCCGTGCTCGTCCTGCGCTCCTTCGACGGCCCCGACGGCTACGGCCTGGCCTTCTACCGCGCCCTGGCCTCCGCGGGCGGCAACGGCGGCACCTTCGTCGTCGCCCCTCTGGAGGCCATCGGCAACTCCCTGGCCTACGCGCTGGCCGCCACCGGTATCGCGCTGGTCATCGGCGGTCTCGCCGCCGCCGCGCTGACCCGGCGCGCCGGCCGGCTCGTGCGCGGCTTCGACGCGCTGCTGATGCTGCCGCTCGGCACGTCGGCCGTGACCGTCGGCTTCGGCTTCCTGATCACCCTGGACGAGCCGCCGCTGGACCTGCGCACGTCGTGGATCCTGGTGCCGCTGGCCCAGGCCCTGGTGGGCGTCCCCTTCGTCGTACGGACCGTGCTTCCGGTGCTGCGCGCCGTGGACGCCCGGCTGCGCGAGGCCGCCGCCGTACTCGGCGCGTCACCGCTGCGGGCCTGGCGCGAGGTGGACCTGCCGCTGGTCGGGCGGGCCCTCGCCGTGGCGGCGGGCTTCGCGTTCGCCGTGTCGCTGGGGGAGTTCGGGGCCACCGTCTTCATCGCCCGCCCCGACAGCCCGACCCTGCCGGTGGCCGTGGCCCGGCTGCTCGGCCGCGCCGGTGAGCTCAACTACGGGCAGGCGATGGCTCTCAGCACGATCCTGATGCTGGTGTGCGCGGTGGCGCTGCTGGTGCTGGAGCGCGTCCGCACCGACCGTTCGGGGGAGTTCTGATGTCCTTGCTGCGACTGGACGGCGTCACCGTCCGCTTCGGCGAGCGCCCGGCGCTCGACGCGGTGGACCTGGAAGTCGCCGAACACGAGACGGTCTGCGTGCTCGGGCCGAGCGGAAGCGGGAAGTCCACGCTGCTGCGGGTGGTCGCCGGGCTCCAGCGCGCCGACGCCGGGCGGGTGCTCCTCGCGGGGCGGGACCAGGGCGGTGTGCCCACGCACCGGCGCGAGGTGGGCCTGATGTTCCAGGACCACCAGCTCTTCCCGCAGCGCGACGTGGCCGGCAACGTCGGCTTCGGCCCGCGCATGCGCGGGGCGGGCCGCGCGGAGACGCAGCGCCGGGTCGCCGAGCTGCTCGACATGGTGGGCCTGCCGGGCGCCGGCCCGCGGTCCGTCGCGGCGCTCTCCGGCGGCGAGCAGCAGCGCGTGGCGCTCGCCCGCGCGCTCGCCCCCCGGCCGCGGCTGCTGATGCTCGACGAGCCGCTCGGCCAGCTCGACCGGAGCCTGCGCGAGCGGCTGGTGGTGGAGCTGCGCGAACTCTTCGCCCGGCTGGGCACGACCGTGCTCGCGGTCACCCACGACCAGGGCGAGGCGTTCGCGCTCGCCGACCGGGTGGTGGTGATGCGCGACGGGCGCGTCGCCCAGGCGGGGACGCCGCTGGAGGTCTGGCAGCGGCCGGCGTCGGAGTTCGTGGCCCGGTTCCTGGGCTTCGACAACGTCGTCGGGGCCACGGTGAGCGGTGAGCGCGCCAAGACGCCGTGGGGGACGGTCCCGGTGCCGGCGGGGACCCGCGAGGGCGGGTGCCGGCTGCTCGTACGGCCCGCCGGTGTGCGCCTGGCGCCGGAGGGCGAAGGGCTGCCCTGCACGGTGTCCGGGCGGACGTTCCGCGGCGACCATGTCGCCCTGCTGCTGCGGCCCGCCGACGGGCCCCGGCTGGAGGCGGCCTGCGGGCTGCGGGGCGCGCCCGAGGTGGGTGACCGGGTGGGAGTCGTGTTCGACGCGGCCGAGGTCGTGGTGCTGGAGAGTGCCTGAGGCTCGGTCCTGAACGTAAGACCTTGAACGTAGGTAAGGGGCCGCTGCCCGGGCAGCGGCCCCTTACCTACGTCCGCCGAGGCGTCAGCCGGTGGCTGTCGGCGCGAGGTTCTTCGCTTCCGATTCCGACTCCGGCGTGCCGCCCTCGGGCTCGCCGAACCAGGCGACCGCGACGGCGCCCGTCACGGCCAGCAGGAAGCCGAGGATCGCCACCCAGGCGAAGCCGGCCCGGGACGTGTCGCCCAGCCACAGCACCCCGATGATGCCCGGCAGCACCGTCTCGCCGACGACGAGGGCCGCCGTGGCGCCGTTGACCGAACCTATCTGCAGGGCGACCGTGTGCAGGTACATGCCGACGGCGCCGGATATGAGGATGGCGTACAGCGCCGGGTCGGCGATCAGGGTCGGCAGGTCGAACGGGTCGATGCCGTCGAGGATGCGCACGCCCACGCCGATCGCGCCGAAGCCGAGGCCGGACAGCAGACCGGCCAGGATCGCCGCCCGCGAGCCCATCAGGCGCACGGCGACGGTGCCGCCGCCCATCAGCACGACGGAGATGATCAGCAGCCACCAGTGGGTGGACATGGCGGCGTCGCCGCCGCCCTCATGGCCCGCGGCGGTCGCCAGCAGCACCAGCGCGGAGCAGACGACGCCGATCGACATCCACTCCGGCCTGTTCAGCCGGATGCCCAGGAGCTTGACGCTGAGCAGGGCCGTGACGACGAGGTTGGCGCTGATCACCGTCTGGGAGAGGAAGAGCGGCAGCATACGGGCGGCGAGCGCGCCGAGCGCGAAGCCGACGAAGTCCAGGACCGTACCGACCATGAACTCCCAGGTCACCGCGGCCTTGGCGGTGGACGACAGACTCGGTCCGCCGTGCTGGGTGGTGCCGGTGGCGGAGGCCGCCGCGGCCTCCCGGCGGGCCGATTTGCGCGATCCCACGGCTTGCAGGACCGAGCCCGTTCCATAACAGGCCGAGGCCGCGACAGCCGTCACAAGGCCGATGATCACCAATAGCTCCGTTCGCCCGATAAACCGTCGTGCTCCTGAACCAGACGCGCATTTCGGCGACGAAGTTGCTTTGGGTCAAGAAAAGGTCAAGAAGTCGTCGTCGCGGGTGGACTCACCGGCCCCGCGCCGACGCACATCATCCCTCACCGCGTCATGGGCAGCGCCGCGAGCTCCGCGATCGCCCACGTCAGCGGGGACAGCGCGGCCAGCAGCACGACCCCGCGCAGCACGGCCGCGCCCCGCAGCATGGAGGCCGGAATGCCCAGGCTCACCAGGCCGGCGGTGGTGTCGCCGCGGCCGCGGCGGCTGTCCAGCGCGGCGGTGACGGCGGTGGCGGTCACACAGGCCATCACCAGCGCCGCGCCCAGGCCGGTGAGCGGCCCGAAGGGCCGGGGCCCCGACGACTCCCAGGCCGCGCCGTACAGCTCGGCGGCGGCCAGGGCACCGGAGGCCACCGCGCACAGCACGCCCAGCGGCCGGCCGACGCGGGTGGCGGCGTCCTGCAGTATGCGCCCGGCCAGCAGCCGCACGGCGCCGGGCCGCCCGGCCGCCAGCAGCACCCCGCACCAGTGGGTCAGACCGGGTCCGGCCAGGACGAGCCCGAGGGAGGCCAGCAGCCAGCCGCCGATGACACCGGGCGAGGCGCCCTCCGAGCCCGGCAGCGCGATCAGGGTGTCGGGGTCCGGGGCCGGGCCACGGCCCACGTACGCCTCCATGGCGAGACCGACGGCGATGATGGCGATGCCCCAGGGCAGGCCCACGTACGTCGGCCGGGGCGCCGCGGGAGGGGCCGGGGGAGCGGCCGACGGGACGGGGGTCTCCTCGTCGGTCGGCGGGGTGGGCCGGGAGCGCTCCGGGCGCGGGCGCAGCGCGACGGCGCACGTGCCCGCCGCGAGCGCCGGCAGGAGGGCGAGCAGCGTCAGGGCCGCGCCCCACGGCAGCGGGGCCCGTCCGTCCAGCAGGCCGGACGCGGAGCCGCTCAGCGGGGTGCCGCCGAGGTCGCCGCGCAGCTCCAGGTAGACCAGCAGGGCGAAGCCGCTGCCGAGGGTGCAGGACAGGGCCGTCGAGGCGGCGGCGAGCAGCGACATCCGCACCGGGCCGAGCCCCGCGGCGTCCAGACCCTCCCGGGGAGCGGTGGACGGGTCCGTACGGGCCACGGCGAGGGCGAACTGCACGACGGCGGCCAGCGGGACGGCGCACCACACCAGCCGTACGAGCGACTGCCCCGTGGCGTGCGGATGGGCCACCGCGTATCCGAGGGTGCACAGCAGCAGGAATCCGACGCCCGCCGCCGCGGCCGCGACCAGCAGTCTGCGCAGGACGACGAGCGGATGCGCGCCGCGCGCTAGGCGGAGACTGAGCACGCCGCCCTGCCCTCGCCGTCGGGCGCGTCCGGCGCCGGGATGCCGCTGGCCCGCCGGCCGTCGGCCAGGGCGACCGTGCGGTCGGCCAGGGTGGAGATCTCGTCGTCCAGGCCCGCGATGACGACGGTGATGTGGTGCGAGCGCGCGGCCGTGGTCAGGGTGCGCAGCACCTGGGCCCGGTCGGCGCTGTGCAGGGTGGCGGTCGGCTCGTCCGCGAAGATCACGGTCGGCTCGCCGGCGAGCGCCCGCGCGACGGCGATCCGCTGCCGTTCCGCCGTCGTCAGCGCCTTGGGGCGCTTGCGGGCGCAGTCGCCCACGTCGAGGCGCTCCAGCCAGTCCACGGCGGTGCGCTTGGCGGCCCGGTGGCCGACGCCGCGCAGCAGCAGCGGCAGGGCGGCGTTCTCCCAGCCGGTCAGTTCGGGTACGAGGTGCGGTCCGTTGTCGATCCAGCCGAACCGTTCGCGGCGCAGCCGTTCACGGGAGGCGCGGGAGAGGGTGTGCACGGGCGCGCTGTTGAACCACACCTCGCCGGGATCGGGCAGGATCTGCCCCGACAGGCACTTGAGGAGCGTGGTCTTTCCGGAGCCGCGGGGCCCGGTGACGGCGAGGATCTCGCCCTCGCGCACGCCGATGGAGACACCGGTGAGTGCGGGGGAGCCGCTGTATGCGTAATGCAGGCCGCGTGCCCAGAGCACGTCGTTGTCCGGCGGGGCCACCATATCGAGCACCTCGGGTCGCTGAAGGGTCCGTTCCCCTGACCGGCTGAACGAACCGGAGGCCATTGGGTCACTGGCACCGTACGGAACCGGGATCCTAGCCCTCTCCCAGGCTCGGCGCTGGAGCGCCTCACTTTCCTCCGGTCGGCCTCATTCCCGGGTGCCCCGGACGGGCCGCCGTATGCGCGGGCGACATGGTGAAGCCGTGGCCCACGCGCGCGTACTGCGAAGGGGGGTCGCGCGGGGCCACGGCGGAGGGGACGGGCCGGGGGAGCGGGGCCCGTCCGGGGCGGATCAGATCTTGGTCCACGCCTCCGTGAGCACACCGCGCACGATCTGCTCGATCTCGTCGAACGTGGACTGGTCGGCGATCAGCGGCGGCGACAGCTGGATGACCGGGTCACCGCGGTCGTCGGCCCGGCAGTACAGCCCGTTCTCGAACAGCTGCTTGGACACGAAGCCGTAGAGCAGCCGCTCGCACTCCTCCGGCGTGAAGGACTCCTTGGTGGCCTTGTCCTTCACCAGCTCGATGCCGTAGAAGAAGCCGTTGCCGCGCACGTCGCCGACGATCGGCAGGTCGTGCAGCTTGGACAGGGTCGCCAGGAAGGCCGACTCGTTGTCCAGGACGTGCTGGTTGAGGCCCTCGCGCTCGAAGATGTCGAGGTTGGCCAGCGCGACCGCGGCGGAGACCGGGTGGCCGCCGAAGGTGTAGCCGTGGAGGAAGGTCGCGTCGCCCTTGAAGAAGGGCTCGGCGATCCGGTCGGAGATGATCGCCGCACCGATGGGGGAGTAGCCGGAGGTCATGCCCTTGGCGCAGGTGATGATGTCCGGTACGTAGCCGAACTTGTCGCAGGCGAACATCGTGCCGAGGCGGCCGAAGGCGCAGATGACCTCGTCCGAGACGAGCAGCACGCCGTACTTGTCACAGATCTCGCGCACCCGCTGGAAGTAGCCGGGCGGCGGCGGGAAGCAGCCGCCCGCGTTCTGTACGGGCTCCAGGAAGACGGCCGCGACGGTGTCGGGGCCTTCGAAGAGGATCTCCTGCTCGATCTGGTCGGCGGCCCAGCGGCCGAACGCCTCGGGGTCGTCGCCGTGGATCGGGGCGCGGTAGATGTTGGTGTTGGGCACCTTGTGCGCGCCGGGCACGAGCGGCTCGAAGGGCGCCTTGAGGGCGGGCAGGCCGGTGATCGACAGCGCGCCCTGCGGGGTGCCGTGGTAGGCGACGGCCCGGGATATGACCTTGTACTTCGTGTGGTTGCCGGTCAGCTTGTGGTACTGCTTCGCCAGCTTCCACGCCGTCTCGACGGCCTCGCCGCCGCCGGTGGTGAAGAAGACCTTGTTGAGGTCGCCCGGGGCGTAGTTCGCCAGCCGCTCGGCCAGCTCGATCGCCTTGGGGTGGGCGTAGCTCCACACCGGGAAGAAGGCCAGCTCCTGCGCCTGCTTGTTGGCGGCCTCGGCCAGCTCGACGCGGCCGTGGCCGGCCTGCACGACGAACAGGCCGGCGAGCCCGTCGAGGTAGCGCTTGCCCTTGTCGTCGAAGATGTAGGTGCCCTCACCGCGCACGATGGTCGGCACGGGGGCGTTCTCGTACGACGACATGCGGGTGAAGTGCATCCACAGGTGGTCGTACGCCGTCTGGGAGAGGTCCTTGCTCACGGCTATCGGGTTCCCCATGTGTAGGTCTGCTTGCGGAGCTTGAGGTAGACGAAGCTTTCGGTGGAACGCACGCCCGGGAGGGTACGGATGCGCTTGTTGATCGTCGCGAGGAGATGGTCGTCGTCCTCGCAGACGATCTCGATGAGGAGATCGAAGGAGCCGGCCGTCACCACGACGTACTCCACCTCGTCCATCGCGGTCAGGGCGTCGGCCACCGGGTCGAGGTCGCCGTCGACGTTGATGCCGACCATCGCCTGCCGCCGGAATCCGACGGTGAGCGGGTCGGTGACGGCGACGATCTGCATCACGCCCTGGTCCTGCAGTTTCTGCACCCGCTGGCGTACGGCCGCCTCGGACAGCCCGACGGCCTTGCCGATCGCCGCGTACGGACGGCGGCCGTCCTCCTGGAGCTGTTCGATGATCGCCAGGGAGACGGCGTCGATCGGCGGCGTGCCCTGCACGCCCTTCGGGTCTGCGCTACGTGTGGCCACGGAGACCACTGTGCATGGGACTCGGCCGTGAAGCAAGCCTAAATCGATGAAATTCGTTGTTGATGATGCTTGGAATAACTGATTCCGTTGTTCATGGCTAATGGGTATGTCGAAAGCGTCGCCCTACTGACTAGGCTGGGGTATCTCACCCACCGGACAGCTACAAGAAGAAGGGGTGGCAACAAGTGACCACCGAGCTGCGTCGTCTTCGCAACTACATCGACGGAGAGTTCCGGGACGCCGCCGACGGGCGGACCACCGAGGTGGTCAATCCGGCCACCGGCGAGGCGTACGCCACCGCCGCGCTGTCCGGCTCCGCCGACGTCGACGCGGCCATGGCCGCGGCCGAGGCCGCGTTCCCGGCCTGGCGCGACCTGGTGCCCGGCGAGCGCCAGAAGGTGCTCCTCAAGATCGCCGATGCCTTCGAGGCGCGCGCCGAGGAACTGATCGCCGCCGAGTCCGAGAACACCGGCAAGCCGCTGGGGCTCACCCGCAGCGAAGAGATCCCCCCGATGGTGGACCAGATCCGCTTCTTCGCCGGCGCCGCCCGCCTGCTGGAGGGCCGCTCCGCCGGTGAGTACATGGAGGGCATGACCTCCATCGTCCGCCGGGAGCCCGTCGGCGTCTGCGCGCAGGTCGCGCCGTGGAACTACCCGATGATGATGGCGGTGTGGAAGTTCGCCCCGGCGCTCGCCGCGGGCAACACCGTCGTCCTCAAGCCCTCGGACACCACCCCCGCCTCCACGGTCCTCATGGCCGAGATCATCGGCGGGGTGCTGGAGGAGCTGGGCCACCCCAAGGGCGTCTTCAACGTCCTCTGCGGCGACCGTGAGACCGGCCGCCTGATGGTCGAGCACCGGGTGCCGGCCATGGCCTCGATCACCGGCTCGGTGCGCGCGGGCATGCAGGTCGCCGAGTCCGCCGCCAAGGACGTCAAGCGCGTCCACCTGGAGCTGGGCGGCAAGGCGCCCGTCGTCGTCTTCGAGGACGCCGACATCGCCAAGGCCGTCGAGGACATCTCCGTCGCCGGCTACTTCAACGCGGGCCAGGACTGTACGGCCGCGACCCGGGTGCTCGTCCACGAGTCGATCCACGACGAGTTCGTGACCCAGCTCGCCAAGGCCGCGGCCGGCACGAAGACCGGTCAGCCGGACGACGAGGACGTGCTCTACGGGCCGCTGAACAACGCCAACCAGCTCCGCCAGGTGGCCGGCTTCATCGAGCGGCTGCCCGCCCACGCCAAGGTCGAGACCGGTGGCCACCAGGTCGGCGAGAAGGGCTACTTCTACGCCCCGACCGTCGTCTCCGGGCTGAAGCAGGACGACGAGATCGTCCAGCACGAGGTCTTCGGCCCCGTGATCACCATCCAGTCGTTCACGGACGAGGAGCAGGCCGTCGGCTACGCCAACGGCGTGGAGTACGCGCTGGCCTCCTCGGTGTGGACGAAGGACCACGGGCGCGCCATGCGGATGTCCAAGAAGCTGGACTTCGGCTGCGTGTGGATCAACACGCACATCCCGCTGGTCGCGGAGATGCCGCACGGCGGATTCAAGAAGTCGGGCTACGGCAAGGACCTGTCGGCGTACGGCTTCGAGGACTACACCCGCGTCAAGCACGTGATGACGTCGCTGGACTGAGCGACGGCGTGAGCACGGCGGCGGCCCCACCGGTTTCCCGGTGGGGCCGCCGCCGTTTTCCGTGACCTCGTGGGTCCCATGCCGCCGGAAACTGCCCCGACCGGTTTACCTAACTGCACTGCACGGTGTAGTTTACTTTCATGTCCTCCCTCCTCTCGCGGTCTTCCCGGACCCGGCGGCCCAGCCCCGTCCTCACGGTGCTCGTGGTCCTGCTGGGCTTCCTCACGCTGCCCATGTCCATGTCCGGCACGACCGTCGCCATCCCGCGCATCGGCGAGGAGCTCCACGCCTCCGGCGCGTCGCTCCAGTGGGTGGTGACCGGGTACTTCCTGACGGCCTCCTCCTTCATGCTCGTCTCCGGCTCGCTCGGCGACCTCTTCGGCCGGCGCAGGATCTTCGCCCTGGGCGCCGCGGTCTACACGGTCGGTGCGCTGGGCAGCGCCACCGCGGGCGACATCGCGCTGCTCGACGTGGCCCGTACGCTCTCCGGCGCCGGTGCCGCCGGGGTGATGGCCGGCGGCGGCGCGATCCTGGCCGCCACGTTCGAGGGCGCCGCCCGGACCCGGGCCTTCGCCGCCATGGGCACCATCTCGGGCATCGGCCTCGCGACGGGGCCGACGCTGTCGGGCTGGATGGTCGGGGGGCTCGGCTGGCGGGTCACCTTCGGGCTCTTCGCCGCCGCCGGTCTGGTCATCCTCCTCGGCGTCGCCTTCGTCGGCGAGTCCCGCGCCGAGCACCGCCCGAAGGTCGACCGGCCGGGCGTGGCGAGCTTCATCGGCGGTCTGGCCCTGCTGATGTTCGGCATCACCCAGGGCGCGCAGGCCGGCTGGGGCAGCCCGCGCGTCCTCGGTCCCGTCGGGGGCGGGCTCCTGCTGCTGGCGGTGTTCGTGGCCGTCGAGCGGCGCAGCGATCACCCCGTGCTCGACCTGACGCTGGTCCGCGACCGCCGCTTCATGGGCTGGTGCCTGGCCGCGCTCGCCGTTCCGGTGGGCTCCTCCGGGGTGCTGGTGTTCCTGCCCACCTACCTCCAGGGCGCCAACGGCCTCTCGGCCCGGGACGCCGGCCTGAGCATGCTGATGCTGACGGCCCCCGTGCTCTTCCTGCCCGCCGCCGGCGGCAGGCTCGTCAACCGGGGCGTCCCCGCCCGGTACCTCGCCGGACTCGCCCTCGTCCTCCTCGCGGGCGGCAACGCCTGGCTCACCGTGCTCCACCCGGGCATCTCCTCCCTCGCCCTGCTCGGCCCCCTGCTCGCCATCGGCACGGGCAACGGCCTGGTCGCCGGTATCATCGACGCCCAGGCGATGAGCCTGGTGGAGCCTGCCCGGGTCGGCATGGCGGCCGGATTCCTCAACACCGTCAAGGGCGGCGGCAACGCCCTGGTGCTGGCCGTGATCGGCGCGGTGCTGACCAGCTTGATCCAGGCCCGTACGGGCTCGGGCGAGCTGGCCGGGCGGATCGCCGCCGGGGACCTCTCCGGGCCCGGAAGGGCGCTGCACGCGGCACAGTTCACCGACGCCTGGCACATCGTCCTCTGGTCGGTCGCCGCCCTGTGCGCCCTGGGAGCGTTCACCGTCCACGCGCTGCTCGCCCCGGGGGCCCGTCCCGTCACCCTGCCGGGAGATGCGGCCGACTCCCGGACAGGCCGTACATTGTCCGCGAAGATCTGACCAGCCATGCTGCCGAAATGCGAGTGAGCCCCGTGAAGACGCTGTCCCGCCGGTCCCTGCTGCGCGCGCTGGGCGCCGGCACGGGGGCCGCCGCACTCGCCGGATGCGGGGTGCCCGCCGCGTACGTCGGGCCGGGCGACCGGTCCGCGATGGACCGTTCCGGCAGCGACAAGCGGCTCGTCTTCGCCAACTGGCCGCTCTACATCGACACCGACGACGAGGACGCCCGGCGGCGGCCCACGCTGGAGGAGTTCGAGAAGAGCAGCGGCGTCTCGGTGAAGTACACCGAGGAGATCAACGACAACGACGAGTTCTTCGGGAAGATCAGTCCGGCACTGATGAACCATCAGGACACCGGCCGCGACCTCGTCGTCGTCAGCGACTGGATGTGCGCCCGCTACGTCCACCTCGGCTGGGTCCAGGAGATGGACCGCTCCCGGCAGCCGAACGTCGCCCGCCACCTCGACCCGCTGCTGCGCAAGGCCCCCTTCGACCCCGGCCGCCGGCACGCCGTCCCCTGGCAGTCCGGCATCACCGGCATCGCGTACAACCGCAGGAAGCTGGGGCGCGAGATCCGGCACACCTCGGAGCTGTGGAAGAGCGACCTGCGCGGCCGGGTCACCCTGCTGGCCGGGATGGACGAGGCGTTCTCCCTGCTCATGCAGGGCAACGGCGCCGACGTCACCCGCTGGACCGCCGACGACTTCCACACCATGACCGACCAGCTGCGCCGGCTCGTCCGCGCCCGCCACATCCGCCGCTTCACCGGCAACGACTACATCAAGGACCTCTCCTCCGGCGACGTCCTGGCCTGTCAGGCGTACTCCGGCGACGTCATCCAGCTCCAGGCCGACAACCCCGACATCGAGTTCGTCGTTCCGGAGGAGGGCGCGGAGCTGTGGGCCGAGAGCCTGATGATCCCCAACCTCGCCCGCCACAAGCGCAACGCGGAAGCGCTCGTCGACCACTACTACCAGCCGGAGGTCGCAGCCGAACTCGCCGCCTCCGTGAACTACGTCTGTCCCGTCCCGGCCGCGCGCGACGTCCTCGCCTCGGCCAAGGACAAGGAGTCCGCCGAGCTGGCCGAGAACCCCCTGATCTTCCCCAGCGACGACATGCGCAAGAGGCTGGCCACGGCCCGCGACATGACGTCCAGGGAGCGCCCGGGCTTCGCCAAGGAGTGGAACGGGATCGTCGGCCTCTGAGCCGGCCGGCGGAGCCGTACGAGCGGTACGCGGAGCCGTACGGGGGCGGTGCGCGAGGCTATCGGGTGGCGCGGGGCTTCGCGCGGACGTGCATGCGCTCGCCCTGCGCCCCGAACAGGCTGAGCACCTCCACCGGCGCCTCGCCGGTGCTGCCGAACCAGTGCGGCAGCCGGGTGTCGAACTCCGCGGCCTCCCCCACCTTGAGCACGAGATCGTGCTCGGCGAGCACCAGCCGCAACGTCCCGCCGAGCACGTACAGCCACTCGTAACCCTCGTGCGTCCGCAGCTCCGGCGTGCTGCGGGAGGCCCCGATGACCATCTTGAACGCCTGCAGGCCGCCCGCCTGCTGGGTCAGCGGCACCACCGTCGAGTCCCCGCGCGCGAGCGGCTTCAGCCGCACCCGCGGGTCACCGACCGGTGGCGCGCCGACCAGCTCGTCGAGCGGCACCTGGTGGGCGTGCGCGATCGGCAGCAGCAGTTCCAGGCTCGGCTTCCGCCGGCCCGACTCCAGCCGGGACAGCGTGCTGACCGAGATCCCGGTGATCTCCGACAGGGCGGCGAGGGTGCAGTCGCGCTGCTTGCGGATGCGCTTGAGCCGGGGCCCGACGGCGGCGAGGACGTCTTCCATCCCCTCATTGCAGAAACGGCAACAAGCTTTGTCAAACGGGCCCGCCCGGTCGCATGGTCGGCGGTAGGAGCCGGACCGACGACAAGACGCCGAGCTGAGGGAGCACCCGCGATGAACGACTTCGACTGGGCCGCGATGGCCGACATGCTGGAGCTGGAGGGCGAGACGCACAGCCCCTACGTACGGCAGGCCTTCGAGGAGCTGCGGCACCTGAGGCCCGCGCGGATCCTGGACATCGGCAGCGGCCCCGGAGTCGCCGCCTGCCGGCTGGCGGCGCTGTTCCCGGAGGCCGAGGTCACCGCGGTCGACGGGGCGCCGGAGCTGCTGGCCCGCGCCGAGGAGCGGGCCGCGCGGGACGGTGTCCGGCTGCGGACCCGGGCGGCCGATTTCCCGGAGGGGCTCGACGGCCTGGGGCCGGCGGACCTCGTGTGGTCGGGGCAGGTCGTGCACCACGTGGGCGACCAGCAGGACGCGTTGCGGCGACTGGCCGGACTGCTGAGCCCCGGCGGCACGCTGGCCGTCGTCGAGGGCGGTCTGCCGCCCCGCTCGCTGCCGCGCGACCTGGGCTTCGGGCGCCCCGGGCTGGAGGCCCGGCTGGACGCGGCGACAGCGGACCGGTTCGACCGGATGCGGGTGGAGCTGCCCGGATCGGTGGCGGTGGTGGAGGACTGGCCCGGCATGCTGCGGACCGCCGGACTCACGGGCGTGCGCTCCAGGACGTTCCTCGTGGACCACCCCGCGCCGCTCGCCGAGGGGCCGCGCCGGTCGGTGCGGCGGTCCCTGGAACGGCACCGCGGGCTGCTCGCCGAGCGTCTGGAGACCGAGGACCTGGCGACGCTGGACCGGCTGCTCGACCCGGCGGACCCGGCGGGCGTCGACCACCGTGCGGACCTGTTCCTGCTGACCGCCAAGACCGTCCACTTCGGCCGCCGGCCCGAGAGCTGACCCCGTCCGTCCGCCGGCTCGGTCCGCCAATCGCCCGTCGGTGAAAGGGCGTTGAAGCGGACCGAATCCGCGCCTCCTCGTACCCCGCACTACGGATTCCGTCGTAAGTCAAGGTCTTGACCGATGATCTTGTGAATCGTCAGACTGGCGCCGTCGCCGACGGCACATCGGCGTGCAGACACTTACGGGGGAGTGATCGCACTGGACGGCAACAGGTCCCGCCTGCCTGAACGGCCCGCCCTGAGGGAGGCCCTGGCCGCCCTTCCGCGGGCCGCCGCCGGGGACGGGTTCGGGCCGGACATCGACGCGGCGCACGAGGTGATGCTGGCGCCGGGCACGGGGCGGGAGGCGCGGGAGGCGGCCCTGCTCGCCTGGCTGCGGCGCTCGCAGCCCTGCCTCTTCGGGCGGCTCGCGGCCCGGGCCTGGAAGGGTGCGGGCGCCTCGAAGGGCCTCGGCCTCGACATCTGCTGGATCCTGGAGGACGACCTCGACCGCGGCCACGACCACCTCGCCGCCAAGATCTGGACGGCGCGCGCCGCCTGGAAGCGGCGGGCGGTCACCGGCCAGAGCAGCGCCTTCCTGATCGTCTTCAACGACGAACGGCTCGCCCGCGCGCTGCCCGGCCCCGAGTTCGCCGAACTGTGCCGGAGCCTGGCGGACGCCTATCTCTCCGAATGCGCCCCGGTCGAGTTCGACACCGTCTACGCCGAAGCGGTGCCCCTGCACCAGGCCGACGGTTCCCTGGTCCTCTTCAAGGCCAGCACCCAGCTCTTCTACACCGGGGCCCATCAGCGCCGCAATCACGACCGCCGGATCCCCGGCGGCGTGGTGATCTCGGTCAACGCCCCCGGCCACTACGCCCATTCGCTCGTCACCCGGGGCCTGGCACCCGACCTCGGCGCCGCCATGGAGTTCGTCCGCGAGACCGCTGCCCGCACCATCGGCAACGGCGGCATCGGCCACCCCAGCGGGCTCGGCAGCAGCTGGCACAACGCCCCCGGCGACGGCTGTCCCGCCGGCCGCGACACCTTCTCCGCCGCCTATCAGATCGACGTCCTCGTGCAGAAGGACGTCGTCAGCGACCGCACCCCACGACTGACCGGGCATCACGAGGACGAGATCTGGCCCTCGCTGCGGCTGGACTACCTCACGGCCAAGGAGTTCTCGGTCGGCGACCCCGACCACGGCTGGTCCAACGGCCTGCCCATCGGCGACGACGCCCTGCTCACCAACCCCTGGGAGCCGGTCGTCGCCGCCAACACCCCCGACTTCGACTACTGATCACCCCTACGGACACCCGCGAAGCGCCACCGCCGGGACGGAGACTTCCATGATCGTCAGGGATATGAGCGACAGCCGGCTCACCGACGCCTACGGCATCCGCTACCAGCAGGTCTACCCGCACGGCGGCGAGGACCTCGCCGACTGGGGCCTGGGCCGCGCGGTCGTCCCGCCCGGCGGCGAGACCGAACCGCACGACCACCACGAGGAACACGAGGCGTTCGTCCTGATCTCCGGCAGCGGCCTGATGGTCATCGACGACGAGACCCGGCCCGTCACCGCGCCCTCGGCCGTCCTCATCCCCAACGGCTCCCGCCACCAGCTCAAGAACGCCTCGGCCACCGAACCGCTCGTCTTCCTCTCGCTGTACTGGCCGCCCTCCATGGGTCCCGTGGACCTCTAAACCGCCCGGAGAACCCACCATGCCCCAGCGCACCCTCGTCACCGCGGCACCGCCCACGCCCAACGGCGACCTGCACCTCGGCCACCTCTCCGGCCCGTACTCCGGCGCCGACACCCTCACCCGCGCGCTCCGCCTGCGCGGCACGCCCGCCCGCTACCTCACCGGCTCCGACGTCCACCAGAGCTACGTGCCGCTCAAGGCCCGCGCCCTGGACCGCGAACCGCTCGAACTGGCCGACCGCTACGCCGATGTCGTCGCCGCCATCTTCGCCTCGGCCGGCTTCGAGGCCGACACCTACGTCCGCCCCCAGCACTCGGCCACGCACCAGGACGCCGTACGGGAGTTCATCAGCACCCTCCACGCCACCGGCCGCATCGTGCCGCGCACCGAGGAATGCCTGCACTGCGACACCTGCGACCGCTACCTCTTCGAGGGCCACGTCAGCGGCGGCTGCCCCCGCTGCGGCGCCGACAGCGACGGCAACTCCTGCGAGGAGTGCGCCTGGCCCAACATCTGCACCGACCTCACCGACCCCGTCTGCAACACCTGTGGCGCCACACCCGGCACCCGCGTCCACGAACGCCTCGTTTTCCCCTTGAGCCAGTACACCGACCGGCTCCGCGCCTTCCACGCCGCCACCGCCATGAGCCCCCAGCTGGAGGAGCTGTGCGCCGGCCTGCTGGACGGCGTCCTGCCCGACATCCCCGTCACCCACCCGACCGACTGGGGCACCCCCGTCCCCGTCGCCGGCTTCACCTCCCAGCGCGTCTACGTCTGGGCCGAGATGGTGCCCGGTTACTTCGCCGAGCTGATGGAGGCCCGGCGGGCGGAGGGAACCGACCCCGGGGGCTGGCGCGAGGAGTGGAACGCCTCGCGGATCGTGCAGTTCTTCGGCTTCGACAACGGCTACTTCCACACCGTGCTCTTCCCCGCGCTGATGATGGCCTACGACGACGGGCTGCGCCTGCCGGACGCCTTCGTCACCAACGAGTTCTTCCAGCTGGACGACGCGAAGTTCTCCAAGAGCCGGGGCCACGCCATCTGGGCCGACGCCCTGCTCGGCCGGGTGCCCGCGAGCGTCGTCCGCTTCGCCCTCGCCCACGACCGGCCGGAGACCGCCCGCACCTCCTTCACCTGGGACCGCTTCCGGCGCCTGGCCGACGAGGAACTGGCCGGCGCCTGGCAGGGCTGGCTCGACGGGCTCTTCCACCGCGTCGGCTCCGTCGGCGGCGGCCGGATACCCGCGCCCGGCGCACCCACGCCCGCCCAGGCGGCCTTCGCCACCACCGTCGACGCGCTCGCCGCGGACTGCCTCGCCGCCTACCGCGCGGAAACGTTCTCCCCGCAGCGCGCCACCCGCTGCCTCGGCGAACTCGTCCGCCAGGCCACCGCGTTCGCCGCGGGCCAGTCCCGGCTGATCGCCGACCGCCCCGGCAGCGACCGCGCCCGTACGGCCGTGGCGCTCGAAGCGCGCGCCGCCCGCGCCCTGGCCGCCTGCTCCCACCCCCTCATGCCGGACTTCGCCCGCGACCTGTGGCACGCGCTCGGCCTGCCCGGCGAACCCACCCGGTCCCACGACGCCCCTCTTCCCGCGGGTCCCGTCGCCCCCGGCCCGCACCCCTTCTTCACCCCGCTGCCGACCGACATCGCCGGCCAGGTGATGGGCGGATGACCCGGGGACGCGCGTGAGGAGCGCACTCGTCATCGGCGCCGGCGTCTTCGGGCTGTCCCTCGCCCGCGAACTGGCCGCCCGCGCATGGCACGTCGACCTCGTCGACCGGCACCCCGCCGGCGCCGGGCACGGCCCCTCGTACGCCGACACCCGCATCCTGCGCTGCGCCCACGGCACCGACGCCTTCTACGCCACCTCCGCCCGGCGCGCCCGGACGCTCTGGCGGGAGCTGGAGGGCGAGTCCGGCACGCCGTTCCTCCACACCACCGGGGTGCTGCTCCTCGCGAGCGGCACCGACACGGCCTGGGAACGCGCGAGCCTGGACACCCTGCGCCGCCTCGGCATCCCCGCCGAGCACCTGCCCGCCGCCGCCCTGGCCGGCCGCTTCCCGGGCGTGGACGGCGACGGCGTCTCCTTCGCCGTCCACGAACCCGACGGCGGCGTGCTGGAGGCCCGTACGGCCATGCGCGCCCTCGCCGCGTCCGCCGCCCGGCGCGGCGTCCGCACGACCGTGGGCACCGCCGTGCCCGAGGGCGACGGCGCCCGCGTCGACGGCGAACACCTCGGCGCCGACCTCGTGGTGTGGGCCGTGGGCCCGGACCTGCCCGCGCTCTTCCCCGGCCGCACCCCCGTCGTCACCGAACGCCAGGACAGCTACCGGCTCCCCGCGCTCGGCCCCTGGGCGGCCGGCGGGCCCGCCTGGATCGACCGGTCGGCGCGGCTGTACGGCGTGCCGGCGATCGGCGGCACGGCCACGGTCAAGATCGTGCCCGACACCGAGGCCACCGGGGCCGCGGAACTGCCCTCCGACGCCCGGCGATACGTCGCGGCCCGCTTCCCCGGCCTCGCCGCCGCACCCGTCGTCCGGCGCGAGGAGTGCGCGTACGCCTGGTCGCCCGACGAGCACTTCCTCCTCGACCGGCTCCCGGGCGCCCGCCGCACCTGGCTGGTCGGCGGCGACTCCGGACACGGCTTCAAACACGGGCCCGCGTGGGCGGCGTACGTCGCCGGTGTCCTCGAAGGAACCACGACCGCCCTCCCGCGCTTCGCCCTCCAACGGCCCCTCGACCCACCGCGAGAACCGAGAGAACAGTCATGAGCGAGCAGCAGCACGAGCAGCGCCCCTGGACACCCGCCTGCGCCGCCGTCGCCGAACGGCTGACGGCCGGCGCGCCCGTCGTCGTCGGCGGCCGGAGCTGGCGGGTGGCCGGGCGGGTCCTCGCCACCGACCACGAGGAGACCTGGCTCGAATGCCTGCTCCGGGACGGCCCGGACACGGCCTGGCTCGCCGTCGAGACCCTCACCGGCGACCCCCGGCTGTCCCTGTGGCACCGGACGACGGCCGCCACGGCCGGCTTCGACCCGGCCACGGCCGTGCTGCGCGGTACGGCCCTGACGGAAACCGGGCGCGGCGAGGCCCGCTTCACGACGGAGGGCGACCTCACCCCGGCCGGTGTGGGCCTACCCGCCGCCGGGACGCTCGTCTACCGCGAGTACGAGGGCCCCGAAGGGCGCGTGGCGGCAGCGCGTTTCGGCCCGGACGGACCGTGGCTCGTGGGCACGGGGACGCCGTTGGGGGGCGCGGAGGCGCTCACGGACGCGGAGGCCGGCCCCGCGCCCGTCGGTGGTGACCCCTCCGACGGCGCCTGGTGGGCGGAGTTCTTCGGGGACATCTACACCGACTCCGACATCGAGCAGCAGGACCCCGGACTCACCCGCGACATGGTCGCCTGCGTCACCCGGCTCGTGCCGCCCGCCGGCCGTCCCCGGCTGCTGGACCTGGCCTGCGGTACCGGCCGGCACGCCGTGCCGCTCGCGGGCGCCGGCTACCGGGTCACCGGGGCCGATCTCTCCGCCGACTACCTCGGCCAGGCCCGGCGCCGCGCCGAAGCCGCCGGGCGCGACGTCACGTTCGTACGGGCCGACATGCGCGATCTGAGCGCCTTCCCCGACGGGTGCTTCGACGCCGTGACCAACCTGCACACCAGTTTCGGGTTCTTCCACGACGCGGCCGAGGACCAGCGGGTCCTCCAGGAGGTGCGGCGCGTCCTGGCACCCGGCGGGCGGTTCCTGATCGACGTCGTCAACCGGGACGCCTTCCTGCGCCAGACCAGCGAGGTCTTCGGTGTGCCCGAGGACCAGTACGTCATCCGCAACTTCGACGACTCGACCGGCCGGACGTTCCTCCACGAGGAGGTCTTCGACCCGCTGACCAGCCGTATCCGCTGGACCGTCACCGAGCCCACGACCGGCCGCTCCTCGACCGCCGACTACCGCGTCTTCAGCGCCCACGAGCTCCTCGCCATGCTGCGGGCCGCCGGACTGCGCGTCGAGACGGTGCACGGGGACTACGACGGGTCGCCGTTCACCGTCCACGCGCCCAGCATCGTCTGCCTCGCCTCCGCACCCTCCTGAACAGCCCCCCGACGCCCCGAACTCCCCTCCCACGATTGGTGACCCCGCGCATGCCCACCGCACTCCACCGCATGATCAACCAGCAGGCCGCCGCCCTCGACCACATCGCCGGCCTCGACCTGGCCGAGCGCGCCGCCACCCTCACCGCCGCCCGCCGGGTGATCGTCACCGGCACCGGCACCAGCCAGCACGCCGCCGAACTCGGTGCCGCCATGCTGGAGCGCGCCGGGCTCGACGCCCGCTGGGTGCCCGCCGTCCAGTGGGCCCGGTGGAGCGCCGGCCCCCGCCCCGGCGACGTCCTGGTGGTCATCACCCACACCGCCGAGACCGCCTTCGCCGTACGGGCACGGGCCGCCGCCCTGGAGGCCGGCATCCCCGTCGTCCCGATCACCGGCGCGGGCCGCGGCTGGCCCGAGGCGATCGAGACCGTCGCCCCCGAGGAGTCCGAGACCTACACCGTCAGCTACACCTCCGCCCTCGGCGTCCTCGCCCGCCTCGCCCACCTCGCCGGCGCCCCCGACGGCTCGCCCGAGGACCTGCGGCGCACCGCCGGCCAGGTCCGGGTCCACTGCGCCGCCCCCGGCATCGACCACATCCCCGTGCCCGCCCGCAGCCTGGCCCTCATCGGCTGCGGACCGTGGGGCGTCACCGCCCGCGAGGGCGCGCTCAAGATCCGCGAAGGCGCCCGCATCCTCGCCGAGGGCTTTGACTCCGACCGCTTCCTGCACGGCGCGGCCGTGCCCTACACCGCCGCCGACGGCCTCGTGCTCCTCGAACCGGCCGCCGACGCCGACGGACTGACGGCCGCCCTCGGCAACGCCGCCCGCGCGGAGGGCATCGCCACCACCACCCTCGAAGCCCCCGCCGGCGACCCGCTGCCGCCCCTCCTCGCCCAGATCCCCATGACCGTACGGCTGCAACTGCTGGCCGACCGCTACGCCGCGCTGCGCGGCCAGGACCCGGACGAGGCCATCGTCGGCGCCTGGGCCGACAGCGCCCTGTGGCGGATGGGCACCCCGGGCCGGTGAACCCGCCCCTGTCCGCCCGCCTCGCCCGTCCGTCGCGCCACCAGGCAGCGCTGCTCACGGCCGCCCTGTTCTGGGGCAGCTCGGCCACGTTCACCAAGTCCGCGCTGGACGCGCTGCCGCCGCTGACGCTGCTGGTCGTCCAGCTGGCGTCGGCGACGGCCGTGCTCTGGGCGGCCCTGCTGGTCCGCGGCGGCGGGCGCCCGCCCGGCCGGCGGTGGCTGGCCCGCCTGGGCCTGCTCGGCCTGCTCGAACCGGCCCTGGCCTACGCCTTCTTCACCTTCGGCCTCACCCGTACCACCGCCTCCAACGCGTCGCTGCTCAGCGGCCTGGAGTCGTTCTTCGCCATCGGCATGGCCTGCCTGTTCCTGCGGGAACGACTGACCGGGCGGGCCTGCGCGGCGCTCGTCCTCGCCCTGGCGGGCGTGGCCACCCTGGAGGGCCTGGGCTCGGGCTTCGCGCCGCACGCGGGGGACGGGCTGGTGCTCGTCGGCGTGCTGTGCGCGGCGGCCTACGTCATGCTCGCCGCCCGGACCGCCGAGCACGTGGACGCCCTGACTATGACGGCGTACCAGTTCACCTTCGGGCTGCTGTTCACCCTGCCGTTCGCGGCCGCGCGGTGGGCGGACGGCAGCGAGTCCCTGCCCGCGCACGTCACCGCGGGGGCCTGGACGGAGGCGGGGCTGTCGGGGGTCGTGGGCTACGCGGGCAGCTTCCTGCTCTACAACTACGCGATCAAGGCGGTACGGGCCACGACGGCCGCCATGGTCCTCAACCTCATCCCCGTCTTCGGCATCGCCTGCGCCGGGGTCGTCCTCGGCGAGCGGCTGACCGGCGTCCAGGTCGCCGGCGCCGCGCTGATCGTCGGCGCGGTCGTGGTCTTCTCCACGACGGAGGCCGGTGACGCGGCGGAGGCCGGTGACACGGGGAAGGCCGGCGATGCGGGCGACGGCGGTGACGCGGGGGGCCTCCCCGCCGGGGCGTCAGCCCGGCAGCAGTGACCGCAGGGCGCCGACGCGGTTCGTGGTGATCGCGTCGACCCCCGCGGCCAGCAGCCGCCGCATCGTGAAGCGGGTGTCCGCGGTCCACGCCGAGACCAGCAGCCCCTGGGCGTGGTCGCGCGCCACCAGCTCCGGACTCACCAGCCCGAAGCGGTAGTTGAGCCAGCGCGGCCGCAGCCCGGCCAGCAGCGACTCACGCGGCGGCACCAGGGTCGTCCAGGTCAGCGCGGTCTCCGCGGCCGGGTCCGCCCGGCGCACGGCGAGCATCGACGCCGGCCCGCCGCAGTAGTACACCCGCCCGGCCGCGCCGCTCGCGTGGACCTCGGCGACTGCCGCCCCGGCGGCCGAGGGGTCCGGCAGGTCGACGAACAGGCGCGGCCCGGAGGCGTCCGCGCCGAGGCCGTCGAGCGCGAGCGCCTCGCGCAGCGTGGGCACCGCGCCGCCGGTCAGTCCCCGCAGCTCGGCGGCCGAGAGCGAGTCCAGCAGCCGCCGGTGGCCCCACAGCCGCTCCAGCGTCGCGTCGTGCAGCAGGACGGGCACGCCGTCGCGGGTCAGCCGGACGTCGATCTCCACGGCGCCCGCCCCCGCCCGCAGCGCGGAGCGGAGCGAGGCGAGGGTGTTCTCGCGGTGGACGTACGGATCACCGCGGTGGGCGACGGCGGTGAACGCGGCCGGGCCGGTCGGATCGGTCATGGGGCCATTGTCACCCGGAGTGGATCTCCCGCGCCGCCGGCCCGCCGCGCCCGCCCGTCGTCGACCGGTCCGCGGTCAGGGTCGCCAGGACGTGGTGTAGGTGTCGATCTCCGCGCGCAGCGCCGCCTTGCCGGCCCCGTCCATGAACGAGGCGTCGACGGCGTTCTTCGCGAGCTCGGCGACGCCCTTCGCGTCGAGCTCCAGGAGGCGGGCGGCGACCCCGTACTCGCGGTTGAGGTCGGTGCCGAACATCGGCGGGTCGTCGCTGTTGATGGTGACCAGCACGCCGGCCGCGACCATCTCCTTGACGGGGTGCTCGTCCAGGTCGGCCACGGCCCGGGTGGCGAGGTTGGAGGTCGGGCAGACCTCCAGCGGGATGCGGTGCTCGGCGAGGTGGGCCAGCAGCTTCGGGTCCTGTGCCGCGCTCGTGCCGTGCCCGATGCGCTCGGCGCGCAGGTCGTTCAGGGCGTCCCAGATGGTCTGCGGGCCGGTCGTCTCGCCGGCGTGCGGGACGCTGTGCAGCCCCTCGGCGATGGCGCGGTCGAAGTAGGGCTTGAACTGCGGCCGGGGCACGCCGATCTCGGGGCCGCCGAGCCCGAAGGAGACCAGGCCCTCCGGCTTGAGCTCGCAGGCGATCCGGGTCGTCTCCTCGGCGGCGTCCAGACCGGCCTCGCCCGGGATGTCGAAGCACCAGCGCAGCTCGACGCCCAGCTCGGTCGCCGCCGACTTACGGGCGTCCTCGATGGCCTCCACGAACGCCGCGTCGGGGATGCCGCGCCGGGTCGAGCTGAAGGGAGTGACCGTCAGCTCGGCGTAGCGGATGTTCTGCCGGGCCATGTCACGGGCGACCTCGTACGTCAGCAGCCGCACGTCCTCCGCGTCGCGGATCAGGTCGACCACCGAGAGGTAGACCTGGACGAAGTGCGCGAAGTCGCGGAAGGTGAAGAAGTCGGCGAGGGCCTCGGGGTCGGTGGGCACCGGCGAGTCGGGGTGCCGGGCGGCCAGCTCGGCGACGATGCGCGGTGAGGCCGAACCGACGTGGTGGACATGCAGCTCCGCTTTGGGGAGCCCCGCGATGAACGAGTCGAGAACGGACATGCAGGCCTCCAGGGCGCTCGGTCGACGGCCGGATCATCGTATGCGCGACGGGTACGGCCGCTGTGCTCAGGCCGTAGCATGACGGAGTAACGACTGGGGAGGACCATGTCCGACAAGGCCGCCGCCGAGCAGCCGCCGCAGCGGGACCGCGACCCCTGGGCTCCGCCGGAGCGGCAGGTGTCGCTCGACAAGCCGGGCACCGCGCAGGTGCCCGGACAGCGCACCGCCGACCGGCCCCCGGTGCCGGCCCACCCCGCACAAGCGCCGTACGCCGCACCGGCCGTGGCCGCCGCGCCGCCGGCCTCCCAGGTGCCGCCGGTGCCGCCCGCGCCGACCGGTCCGGGCACCCCGAGCGCGTACCGCGGCGGACCCTACGGCCAAGGCACGTACGCACAGGCCGCATACGCCCAGGGCCCGTACGGCGCCGTCCCGTACGGCCAGGCGCCCTACGGTGGCCCCGTCGCCTACGGGCCGCGGGCGTACGAGCCGGGCTCCTACGGCTATCCGGCGTCGGCCCCCTACGGGCCGGGCATGCCGGGCGCCGGCCCGGCGGACGAGAACGGCCTGGGCATCGCCGCCCTCGTGCTGGGCATCGTCGGCACGGTCCTGTCGCCCTCGGTCGTCCTCGGTGTCGTTCTCGGCATCCTCGCGATCGTCTTCGGGGCGATAGGCCGGTCCAAGGCGAGCGGCGGCCGGGCCACCAACAAGGGACAGGCCCTGACGGGACTGATACTCGGCGGTGTGGCCCTGGTCCTCTCCGTGGTGATGGTCTTCGTCTACATCAACGTCGGCGACAGCACGGACGACGGACCCACTCCCGAGGACGACCCCGACGCGACCTACGGCGCCTACGTGTCGGCGCCGGTGCTGGTCGTGGACCGCGCCGCCAGCCGCTGACGGGCCTCCATCAGCGCGAAGCCCAGCAGGTTCTCCCCGCGCCAGCGCGCCGGGTCCTGCGCCCGCTCGTCGTCGGCTGCCAGCCCTATGCCCCATATCCGGTCCAGCGGGCTCGCCTCCACCAGCACCCGTTCGCCCGTGCCGAGCAGATAGGCGGTCAGTCCGGCGTCCTGCGCGAACTTGTGGACGCTGCCCTCGACCACGAGCCCGAAGCGGTGGCGGCGCCACCGCTCCTCGTCGAAGCCGCGCACGGTCCGGCCCGCGTCCTTGGCCTGCTTGGGGTGCGTGGCCGCGAGAACCCGGGCCTCCGCCTCCTCGTCGCCGAACAGCCGGGCCTTGCCCGCCATCATCCAGTGCTCGGCGGTGGCGTAGCCGGTCCCGTCCACCGTGAACGGCGACGGCCACCACTGGCTGAAGCAGCTCGCCCCCACGCTGCCGTCCGGGCGGGGCCGGTGGCCCCAGAAATACACGTACGTGAAGCGCTCGCCGCGAGCCACGGCGGCCGTCAGCTCCTCCACCGACCGCGGTCCGTCGGCGCCCTTGTCCCCGTTGATCGTCATGCCGGCATTCTGGCATCCGCCTCTGACATCGCCTCCGACATCGGAACCGGGCTGCTCCGGGCGAACCTTCCCCATAGCATTGCCCGGTGCAGTTCAACGGAGGGGAGAACCTTTATGTCTGATTACCAGCAGAATCCTTATGGCTCGCCGCAGCAGCCCCAGCAGCCGCCGCAGCCGCCCGGTTACGGCTACCCGAACCAGGGCTACCCGGCACCCCAGTCCGCCTACCCGGCCGCCCCGCCGGTGCAGCCCTACCCCGGTTCCCCGGGCGGCTACGCGGCCCCGATGCAGCCCAACAACGGCCTGGGCACGGCCGGTCTGGTCTGCGGCATCGTCGGCGCGGTGTGCAGCCTGCTGGTCTTCCTGTGGTTCTTCGGAATCATCCTGGGCATCCTCTCGATCATCTTCGGCGCCGTCGGCCGCTCCAGGGTGACCAAGGGCGAGGCGACCAACCGCAGCGCCGCCACCACCGGTGTGGTCCTCGGCGTCGTGGCCCTGGTCCTCCCGGTTCTGTGGTTCGCCTTCTTCGCGAGCCTGATCGGCATCGGCGGTCTGTGAGTCGGCCGCTCCATCACTGAATCCGTTGCGGCGTGACATCGCCGCGACGGAATCACTTGTCGACACCCATCTCCTCTGTCAGGATCGGCATCCGATGCGCGATCGGCGGAGGAGTGTGCGATGAGCCAGCGGTTCGATGCGACAGAGCGGTTCGCCGAGGGTGCGCAGTGCATCGGGGGCCGGCCGCGGCACGGCACCTCCGGTCGCGAGCACACGGTGATCGACCCGGCCACCGGGGACGAGCTCCTCGGCTACGAACTGGCCGGCCCCGCCGACGTCGACGCCGCTGTCGCCGCCGCCGAGCGGGCCCTGCCCGAGTGGTCGCGGGCCACACCGGGCGAACGCTCGGACGCCATGCACCGCTTCGCGGGCGTACTCGCCGACCGGGCCGGGGACCTCGCGCGTGCCGAGTCGGCGCAGTGCGGCAAGCCCATCCGGCTGACCACCGAGTTCGACGTGCCGGGCACGGTCGACAACACCGCCTTCTTCGCGGGTGCCGCCCGCCACCTGGAGGGCCGGTCCGCCGGCGAGTACAGCGCCGACCACACCTCGTACGTCCGCCGCGAGCCCATCGGCGTCGTCGGCTCGATCGCGCCCTGGAACTACCCGCTCCAGATGGCCGCCTGGAAGGTCCTCCCGGCGATCGCCGCCGGCAACACCGTTGTCCTCAAGCCCGCCGAGCTGACGCCGCTGACCTCGCTGATGTTCGCCCGGGCGGCCTCCGACGCCGGGATACCGGACGGCGTCGTCAACGTGGTCAGCGGTGCCGGCCAGGACGCCGGGGAACACCTCGTCGGCCACCCGTCCGTCGCCATGACCTCCTTCACCGGCTCCACGCCCGTCGGCAGGCGCGTCGCCGAGATCGCCACCCGCACCGTCAAGCGGCTCCACCTCGAACTCGGCGGCAAGGCGCCCTTCGTCGTCTTCGACGACGCCGACCTGGAGGCCGCCGTGCACGGCGCGGTCGCCGGCTCGCTCATCAACACCGGCCAGGACTGCACCGCCGCTACGCGCGCGTACGTGCAGCGGCCGCTGTACGAGGCGTTCGTCGCCGGCGTCGCCGACCTCCTGGCCGGTGTGCGCCTCGGCGACCCCTTCGACCCCCGCACCGACCTCGGGCCGCTCATCTCCCACGCCCAGCGCGACCGCGTCGCCGGTTTCGTGGAGCGGGCGCGCGCGTACGCCACCGTCGTCACCGGCGGCCGGGCGCCCGGCGGCGACCTCGCCCGGGGCGCGTACTACCTGCCGACGCTCGTCACCGGTGCCGCGCAGGACAGCGAGATCGTCCAGGCCGAGATCTTCGGACCGGTCCTCGTCGTGCTGCCCTTCGACGGCGACGACGAGGGCATCGCGCTCGCCAACGACACGCCCTACGGGCTCGCGGCGTCCGTGTGGAGCCGCGACGTCTACCGCACGGGCCGCGCCACCCGGGAAATCAAGGCCGGCTGCGTCTGGGTGAACGACCATATTCCGATCGTCAGCGAGATGCCGCACGGCGGATTCAAGGCGTCCGGTCACGGAAAGGACATGTCGGCTTATTCCTTCGAGGAATACACGCAGCTCAAACATGTCATGAGCGACAACACCGCGATCGCCCGGAAGGCGTGGCACCGCACCGTCTTCGCGGCGGACTGATTCCGGCCCGGGTCCGGCTCCGCCGTGCCCCTGGGGCAAGGATTGACAGGTGCATGATCGCCCGCATGATCCGATGTGAGCCGTCGCGTAACCAAAAGGAAACAACGGAATCCCTTGTTGAGGGCCGTCGCTTCTGTCAGGATCCCCGCTCAAAGCCCCTCGCAGCTACGGAAAGGGCACCTCGCATGGAGCGGTACCAGCCACGGACGACGCTCACCCGCCGAGCCCTGCTGCGCGCCGGTGGGGCGGGTGCGCTCGGCCTCGGCGCCCTCGCCGGCTGCGGCATTCCCCCCGCCCGCCGCACCGGCGGGGAGAGCGCTTCGCAGGATCGTTCCGAAACCGAGCGGACCCTCGCGTTCTCCAACTGGACCGAATACATCGATCTCGGCGAGGACAACAAGAGCCGCCCCACTCTCGATGAATTCCGGCGGCAGACCGGTATCAAGGTCGCCTACACCGAGGACATCAACGACAACGTCGAATTCTTCGGCAAGGTCAGCAAACAGCTCGCCGCCGGCCAGGACATCGGCCGCGACCTGATCTGTGTCACCGACTGGATGGCCGGCCGCATGATCGGCCTCGGCTGGACACAGCGCCTCGACGCCGCCCGGATGCCCCACGCCTTCGCCAACCTCGCCCCCGGCTTCCGCAGCCCCGACTGGGACCCGGGCCGCGTCCACTCCTACCCCTGGACCGGCATCCCCGCCGTCATCGCCTACAACCGCAAGGCCACCGGCGGCCGCACCGTCGACTCCGTCTCCCAGCTCCTGGACGACCCCCGGCTCAAGGGCCGCGTCGGACTGCTGTCGGAGATGCGCGACACCGTCGGACTCACCCTCCTCGACATGGGCAAGCGACCCGAGGACGTCACCGCCGACGACTACGCCGCCGCCATCGCCCGCCTCCAGAAGGCCGTCGACAGCAAGCAGATCCGGCGCTTCACCGGCAACGACTACACCGGCGACCTCAACAAGGGCGACATCGCCGCCTGCGTCGCCTGGGCCGGCGACCTCGTCCAGCTCCAGGCCGACAACCCCGACATCCAGTACGCGATCCCCGACGCGGGCTACATGCTCTCCAGCGACAATCTCCTGGTCCCGCAGAACGCCCGCCACAAGCAGAACGCCGAACGCCTCATCGACTTCTACTACCAGCCCAAGGTCGCCGCGCGGCTCGCCGCCGCCATCAACTACGTCAGCCCCGTGGCCGGCCTGCGCGAGGAGCTCGCGAAGATCGACAAGGGGCTCGCCGACAACAGCTTGATCATCCCCAGCGACGCCATGGTGGCGAAGGCGCACTCCTTCCGCTCCCTGTCGGCCGCGGAGGACCAGGTGTTCGAGGCAAAATTCTCCGAGCTCACCGGCGCCTGACCGCCGAACGGGCCACCGGCGCGGCGGCCCGCCCCGGACATATGAGAACGTACGCGGCTGTACGTGCCGTACGCGCTCCGCCCCCGAGACCCTGGACCTTGCACCCATGACAGCTACCGCCCCGACCGTCAGCAGCGGCACGGACGTCCGCCTCGCCGGAATCAGCAAGCGCTACGGCGCCTTCACCGCCGTGCACCCCCTCGACCTCGCCATCCCGGCGGGCTCCTTCTTCGCCCTCCTCGGCGCGTCCGGCTGCGGCAAGACCACCACCCTGCGCATGATCGCCGGCCTGGAGGACCCCACCACCGGCACCGTCGAGCTCGCCGGCAAGGACGTCACCGGCCTCCCGCCGTACAAGCGGCCCGTCAACACGGTCTTCCAGAGCTACGCGCTCTTCCCCCACCTCGACATCTACGAGAACGTCGCCTTCGGCCTCCGCCGCCGCGGCGTGAAGTCGGTCAAGAAGCAGGTCGGCGACATGCTCGACCTCGTCCAGCTCGGCGACTTCGCCCGCCGCAGGCCCCACCAGCTCTCCGGTGGCCAGCAGCAGCGCGTCGCCGTCGCCCGTGCCCTGATCAACCACCCGCAGGTGCTGCTCCTCGACGAGCCGCTGGGCGCCCTCGACCTCAAGCTGCGCCGCCAGATGCAGCTGGAGCTCAAGCGCATCCAGACCGAGGTCGGCATCACCTTCGTGCACGTCACCCACGACCAGGAGGAGGCCATGACCATGGCCGACACCGTCGCGGTCATGAACGGCGGCCGGGTCGAACAGCTGGGCGCCCCCGCCGACCTCTACGACACGCCCCGCACCACCTTCGTCGCCAACTTCCTCGGCACCTCCAACCTCATCACCGCCGACGTCCTGGACGCCTCGGGCGACGACGTCCTGCTGCGTGCCGGGGACACGAAACTCGCCCTGCCCTCGGCCCGATGTACCGCCACCGCCCGGAGCGGGCAGAAGCTTTTGGTCGGCATACGCCCGGAGAAGATCACCCTCACCCACGCCGACGACGCCGGCACCGTTCCCGACGGCCGCAACAGCGTCCGCGGCCGCATCACGGAGTCGAGCTTCATCGGCGTCTCCACCCAGTACCTCGTCGACAGCCCCGCCGCCCCCGGCCTGTCCGTCTACGAGCAGAACGTCGAACGCGACGGCCGCCTGGTTCCCGGCGCCGAGGTCGTCCTGCACTGGAACCCCGGGCACAGCTTCGGCCTGGACGCCGCGCAGAGCGTCGAGGCCGGCACGGACGCGGGGGAGGGGACCTGATGGCGATCCTCACGACGACCGACACCGACAAGCCCCCCGCCGCCCTCCCCGCGGCCGCCCGCCGCAAGAAGCTCGTCCCCTACTGGCTGCTGCTGCCCGGCATCCTCTGGCTGCTCGTCTTCTTCGCCGCGCCCCTGGTCTACCAGGCGTCCACGTCCGTACAGACCGGCTCCCTCGAAGAGGGCTTCGAGGTCACCTGGCACTTCGCGACCTACTGGGACGCCCTGACCGAGTACTACCCGCAGTTCCTGCGCTCGGTCGGTTACGCCGCCACCGCCACCGTGCTCTGCCTCGCCGCCGGCTATCCGCTCGCCTACCTGATCGCCTTCCGGGCCGGCCGCTGGCGCAACCTGCTGATGATCCTGGTCATCGCGCCGTTCTTCACCAGCTTCCTCATCCGCACCCTGGCCTGGAAGACGATCCTCTCCGACGGCGGGCCCGTCGTCTCCGCCCTGGGCACCCTGCACGTCCTCGACCTCACCAGCGCCCTCGGCATCACCGAGGGGCAGCGCGTCCTCGCGACACCGCTCGCCGTCGTCTGCGGCCTGACCTACAACTTCCTGCCCTTCATGATCCTGCCGCTGTACACCTCGCTCGAACGCATCGACCCCCGGCTCCACGAAGCGGCCGGAGACCTCTACGCGCACCCCCTGACCACCTTCCGCAAGGTGACCCTCCCGCTGTCGATGCCCGGCGTCGTGGCCGGCACCCTGCTCACCTTCATCCCCGCCACCGGCGACTACATCAACGCCGAACTGCTGGGCTCCACCGACCAGAAGATGATCGGCAACGTCATCCAGTCCCAGTTCCTGCGCGTCCTGGACTACCCGACCGCCGCCGCGCTGTCCTTCATCCTCATGGCGGGCATCCTCGCCATGGTCACGGTCTACATCCGCAAGTCCGGGACGGAGGACCTCGTCTGATGACCACGTCGACCCGCTGGCTGCGCCGCAACCTCGTGGTGATCGCGGGCCTGGCCACGCTCGCCTATCTGATCCTGCCCAACGCCGTCGTCACGGTGTTCTCCTTCAACAAGCCCAACGGCCGCTTCAACTACGAGTGGCAGCGCTTCTCCACCGACGCCTGGACCGACCCCTGCGGCGTCGCCGACCTGTGCGGCTCGCTCTCGCTCAGTCTGGAGATCGCCGTCTGGGCGACCATCGGGGCCACCGCCCTCGGCACGATGATCGCCTTCGCGCTCGCCCGCTACCGCTTCCGCGCCCGGTCCTCCGTCAGCACCCTGCTGTTCCTGCCGATGGCCATGCCCGAGGTCGTCATGGCCGCGTCGCTGGCCACCCTGTTCCTCAACATGGGCGTCACCTTCGGCTTCTGGACCATCCTCATCGCCCACATCATGTTCTGCCTCAGCTTCGTGGTGACGGCGGTCAAGGCACGGGTGATGTCCATGGACCCACGGCTCGAACAGGCCGCGCAGGACCTCTACGCCACCCCGCTCCAGACCTTCCTGCGGGTCACGCTCCCCATCGCCGCCCCCGGCATCGCGGCGGGCGCCCTGCTCTCCTTCGCCCTGTCCTTCGACGACTTCATCATCACGAACTTCAACGCCGGCTCCACTGTGACCTTCCCCATGTTCGTCTGGGGATCCGCACAACGGGGCACACCCGTTCAAATCAATGTCATCGGAACGGCGATGTTCGCCGTCGCCGTGCTGTGCGTCCTCGTCGGTCAGCTGGCCGGGAGACGCCGTAAAAGGAGCTGAGAACATGGCCCCTCGTGCCATGAACCCTGCACAATCACTCTCCGACGCCGCCCCCCGGCCCTACTGGCTCGACGACCCCTCCCGGCCGGAGGCACTCCCCGCCCTTGTCGGTGACGAGCGCTGCGACCTGCTCGTCGTCGGCGGCGGCTACTCCGGGCTGTGGACCGCGCTCCTCGCCAAGGAGCGCGACCCCGCCCGCGACGTCGTCCTCATCGAGGCCCAGGAGGTCGCCTGGGCGGCCTCCGGCCGCAACGGCGGCTTCTGCTCCTCCTCCCTCACCCACGGCTGGGCCAACGGCCAGTCCCGCTGGCCCGGCGAGCTCACCACCCTGGAGCGGCTCGGCCGCCGCAACCTCGACGAGATCGAGGCAGCCCTCGCCCGCCACGGCATCGACTGCGACTTCGAGCGCACCGGCGAGATCGACATCGCCACCGCCCCCCACCAGGTCACCGAACTCCGCGAGGCCGCGGCGGAGGTCACCGCCCTCGGGCTGCCCGACTACGAGTACCTCGACCGCGACGCCCTGCGCACCGAGGTCGACTCCCCGACCTTCCTGGCCGGCCTCTGGGACCGCACGGGCGTCGCCATGCTGCACCCCGCCAAGCTCGCCTGGGGCCTCAAGCGCGCCTGTCTGGAGCTCGGCGTGCGGATCTACGAGCACACCCCCGGCGACGAGCTCTCCTCGCGCGGCCCCGGCGTCGCCGTCCGCACTCCCTACGGCCGGGTCTTCGCCCGCCACGCCGCGCTCGGCACCAACGCCTTCCCCTCGCTGGTCAAGCGGGTACGCCCGTACATCGCCCCGGTCTACGACTACGCGCTGATGACCGAACCGCTCACCGCCGAGCAGCGCGCCGCCATCGGCTGGAAGGGGCGGCAGGGCCTCGGCGACGCGGCGAACCACTTCCACTACTTCCGCATCACGCCCGACCACCGGATCCTGTGGGGCGGCTACGACATCGTCCACCACTACGGAGGCGGCGTCCGCTCCGAGTACGAGCACCACCCGGCCACCTACCGCAAGCTCGCCGAGCACTTCTTCCGCTGCTTCCCCCAGCTCGAAGGGATCCGCTTCACCCACTCCTGGGGCGGCGCCATCGACACCTGCGCGCGCTTCTCGGCGTTCTTCGGCACCGCGCACGGCGGCCGCGTCGCCTACGCCCTCGGCTACACCGGGCTCGGCGTCGGCGCGAGCCGCTTCGGCGCCGACGTCATGCTCGACCTGCTCGCAGGGGAGCGCACCGAGCGGACCGAGCTGGAGATGGTCCGGGCCAAGCCCCTGCCGTTCCCGCCGGAGCCGGTGCGGTCCCTGGGCATCGGCATCACGCAGTGGTCGATGACCAGGGCCGACGAGAACGGCGGCCGCCGCAACCTGTGGCTCAAGGCCATGGACAAGGTCGGCATGGGCTTCGACAGCTGACGCACTCCGGGGCACGCCGGCTTCCGGGCCCGGCGACGGCGTGCGCCACGAGCTCCCGAAACCCGCGTCATGATTCGCGGCCGGTGCCCTCCCTTCCGTGTACGCAGAGCAAGCGGACACGGAGAGGGAGGCATCGCATGAGTGGCGACGCGGGGACGAGGAGCGCACTGGAATGGCTGGCCTCGGCAGCGCCCGACCCGGAGATCTGCCGCCGGGAGTGGGAGCGCAACCCCCTCGGGGTGTCGCTCCTGCCCGCCGGGCGGGTCTGGGACGTCCTGATCCTCCCCAGCGGGCTCGGCTACCCGGCCCTCGACGTCCTCGGCCGCCGCGCCGACCGGATCGGCCCGGTCCTCGCCGACTTCGGCGGCGGCCGCCTGGGCTTCTTCGTACCTCCGGGAACCGTCGCCGGCTGGCTCGCCGGCGGGGTGCGCGGCGCCGGGCCCGGCACCTGGATCGTGGTCCCGCACCCCGGCCGGCCCGCCTCCGGCGGCGTCCGCTGGATCGTGCCGCCCGACGGTACGGGCACGCTCACGGACCCGGTGGCCCTGGAGCTGTCGATGCACGAGGCGGCCGCCGGTCCGGCCGGCGAGGACCGCCCCGGGCGGGGCGGGTGAGCACGGACGCCAGCGCCCACAGCAGCACCCCGGACAGGCACCAGCCGCCGAGCACGTCCAGCGGCCAGTGGTAGCCCCGCCGGACCAGCCCGATGCCCACCCCCGCGTTGAGCACCACGCACGCGGCCGTGAGCACCCGGCGGCCGCGCGGAGCGCCGGCCGGGAGGAGCACGAGCAGGGCCGCCGCGCCGTAGGCGACCGCCGCCGTGGCCGTGTGGCCCGAGGGGAAGAAGCCGCCGTGCGCGCCCGACGCCGCCATCGCCGGCGGGCCGGGCCGGGCGATCCAGGACTTGAGCGGGACCACCAGCGCGGGGACCGCCGCCATCGCGAGCGCGGCGCCGAGCACCGGCGGCCACCGGCGGGGCGCGCGGGACCGCAGCACCGACACGGCCATGGCCGCCACCAGGACGGGCACGGCGACGGTCGCGTTGCCGAGGTCGGAGAGGAACTGGGCGAGGCCGCCGGGGAACGCCGAGGCGGCCACCGCGCGCCCGAGCCGCTCGTCGAGGGCGCGCACCGGCCCGTGCGCGGCGACCTGCCAGGAGAAGAGCGCCAGCAGCAGCGCGCACAGGGCGGGGAAGAGGCCGCGAAGGGCCGGAGGACAGGCCGGCGGCCCCGGAACAGGGGGGGAAGTTCCGGGGCCGCCGTGGGGACCGGGGTGCCGCGCGCCCCGGGGGGTTTGGGGCGGGCGGCCATCCGATCGGTGAGGATGTCCGGAGCCGAAGGCTCCAGTGGTGTGCGCGATGGCACGACCGGGCCGGAACTGGGGATGCGCCGGCGCGGCGGTGTCCGCAGTCCCCTGCGGACGGGGTGTTGCATTCATCTGCAGAAACCGTACGGCAGGTCGCGCGTCCCGGACAGCCGGATCACCCGTCCACCACCCGCCCCGCACAGGTTCTTCACCCCATCCCGCCATTACTGCCAGTTACAGGCGGGCGAACGCGCCCTCGATGATGTCCAGGCCCTCGTTGAGCAGGTCCTCGCCGATCACCAGCGGCGGCAGGAAGCGCAGCACGTTGCCGTACGTACCGCAGGTGAGGACGATCAGGCCCTCCGCGTGGCACGCCTTGGCGAGGGCGCCGGCGGCCGCCGCGTTCGGGGTCTTGGTGCCGGACTCCACCAGCTCGATCGCGATCATCGCGCCGCGGCCGCGGATGTCACCGATGATGTCGTACTTCTCCGCGATCGCGGCGAGGCGGCCCTTCATGACCTCCTCGATGCGCTTGGCCTTGCCGTTCAGGTCCATCTCGCGCATCGTCTCGATGGAGCCGAGCGCCGCCGCGCACGCCACCGGGTTGCCGCCGTACGTGCCGCCGAGGCCGCCTGCGTGCGCCGCGTCCATGATCTCGGCGCGGCCGGTGACCGCGGCGAGCGGCATGCCGCCCGCGATGCCCTTGGCCGTCGTGATCAAGTCCGGGACGATGCCCTCGTCCTCGCACGCGAACCACTGGCCGGTGCGGCAGAAGCCGGACTGGATCTCGTCCGCGACGAAGACGATGCCGTTGTCCTTCGCGAACTGCGCGATCGCCGGCAGGAAGCCCTTGGCCGGCTCGATGAAGCCGCCCTCGCCGAGCACCGGCTCGATGATGATCGCGGCGACGTTCTCCGCGCCGATCTGCTTGGTGATCTGGTCGATGGCCTGGGCGGACGCCTCGGCGCCACAGTTCTCCGGGCCGGTCGGCCAGCGGTAGCCGTACGCCACCGGCACGCGGTAGACCTCGGGCGCGAACGGGCCGAAGCCGTGCTTGTACGGCATGTTCTTGGCGGTGAGCGCCATCGTCAGGTTGGTGCGGCCGTGGTAGCCGTGGTCGAAGACGACGACCGCCTGGCGCTTGGTGTGGGCGCGGGCGATCTTGACCGCGTTCTCGACGGCCTCGGCGCCCGAGTTGAACAGCGCCGACTTCTTGGCGTGGTCGCCCGGGGTCAGCTCGGCGAGCTGCTCGCAGACCTCCACGTAGCCCTCGTACGGGGTCACCATGAAGCAGGTGTGGGTGAAGTCGGCGAGCTGCGCGGCCGCGCGGCGCACGACGGCCTCCGCGCTGGAGCCCACCGAGGTCACGGCGATGCCCGAGCCGAAGTCGATGAGGGAGTTGCCGTCGACGTCCTCGATCACGCCGCCGCCGGCGCGCACGGTGAAGACCGGCAGCACCGAACCGACGCCACCGGCCACGGTCTGGAGCCGGCGGGCCTGGAGCTCAAGGGACTTCGGGCCGGGGATCGCGGTGACGACGCGGCGCTCCTGGGGGAGGGACGGTCCTCCGGTCAGTGCGGTCATGAGTGGGCTCCAGGGGGGAGATCGCGGACTTTTAGTCGCAGGCTAGGTGGGCGCACCGGCCTCGGGCATGTTCCGTTCGGGAGAAGTGCGCGCGCCGCCTTGTCCGTACCGGACATGGCGGGGCTCCCGCCATTACATTGAGCGGCGGCGCGAGACGCGACAGCGACACGACGGCTGGTGGGGGCAAGGGGCATCGATGGACACCGAGGGCGCATACGACTCTCCCGGTACACGGGACGCCGGCACACGGGACGGCCGGCTGCCGCACCAGGCCGCCGCGGGGCCGCTACCCGCCCTGCCCCCCTTGCCGCCCCTGCCGCCCGCGGTGCCCCGCCCCGCCCCGGCGCCGGAGCTCCATGACCGGGCGGCCGGGCAGCCCGCGCGGGCCGGCCAGTCACCCTTCCTCACCTGGCTGCGCACTCCCCGCCCCGCCGCCGCCCCGGGCGTCTGGCTGTACGGACACCGGCCCAAGCCGCCGGAGGAGCCCGGCCGGCTCCCCGGCCGGCAGCTGCTCAGCGGCGCCGTCATCGCCCTGCTCTGCGGCTGGCTGATCGGCTCGCTGCTGTGGAACGGCTACCTCGGCCCCTACTGGCTGTGGCCCCTGTCGGCCCTGACGCCCGACTCCTGGCACCGCGGCATGACCGCCGTGTGGACCGTCTACATCTACTACGTCCTCTGGCTGGGCGCCCTCGTCGTCGTCTTCGGCCGCCTCGGCCGCTGGCCCCAGGTCTGGCGCCGCTACGGCACGCCCCTGCTGCGCCGTTTGTGGGACGACGACGGCACCGCCCCGGCCGCCGCGCCCGGCGCCGCCCCCGGCCAGGACCCCGCCGACTGGCCGCAGCTGCGCGCGGCCGGTGCCCACGACGCCGCCGAACGGCTGGCGGCCGAGGCCCGCGGCGGGCTGATGAACGACGTCGACCACGCCCGGATCGAGCGCGCCTGGCAGTCCGTACGGACCCGGCCCGGCCGGCTCGCCTCCTTCACCGAGACCGTGCTGCGCCAGGGCGCCGCCGCCTGCGCGCACCCCTCCGGCGCCCGCGACCTGCCCGTACGCGCCGCCCAGCACGACCTGGTCACCCGGCAGGTGCGGATCGGCACCGCCGCCGACGACACGCGCAACCCCTACGAGCACCGCGGCGCCGGCTACGCGCTGGACCCCGCCCTGCTGGGCACCTCCCTGCTCGCCGTCGGCCCGCCCGGCTGCGGGAAGACCGACCGGCTCGTCCGGCCCGTCCTGGAGTCGCTGTGCCTCCAGGCGCTCGCCGGGCGCGCGGCCGTCGTCGCCGTCGGCGCGGCGGGCACGGGCCTGGCCCCCGACGAGTCGTTCGACATCGTGGTGCGCATCGGGCGGCCGGACTCCGCGTACGACCTCGATCTGTACGGCGGCACCGACGACCCCGACGAGGCCGCCGCGGTGCTCGCCGAGGGGCTCGTCGGCGACCTCACCGCCGCCCTCCCCGGCGAGGGCGGCCGCCGGGCCACGACCGCGCTGGCCCAGGTCCTCGGCCCGTACCACGCGGTCCACGGCCGCTTCCCGTCCGTCCCCGAACTGCGCGAGCTCCTCGACGGCTCGGCCGCCGCCGTCGCCGCGCTGCGCGACGCCCTCCGGGCCGGCGGGCACGACGCGCTCGCCCGGGAACTGGACGCGCGCGAACGGCAGGCGCACCGCCCCGGCGACGCCGGCCCCCTGCTCGCCGACCGGCTCGCGCTCCTCGACCGGCCCGCCTTCGCGCGCTTCTTCGACACCACCCGGCCCGGCCGGACCTTCTCGCTGCGCACCCTCGAACACCCGCTGCGCGTGCGGATCGACCTGCCCGAACGCGGCCACGCGGAGGCGTCGCGGATGCTGGCCCGGCTCGTCCTGGCCCAGTTCACCGAGTGCGCGGTCGCCCGCGCCGACCGCTCCCTGTTCGCCTGCCTGGTCCTGGACGACGCCACCCACGCCGTCACTCCCGAGACCGTCCGCGGCCTCGGGCGGCTGCGCTCGGCCCACGCCGGGGCCGTGCTCACCCTCCGTACGCTCGACGACGCACCCGAGACGCTGCGCAGCGCGCTGCTGGGCTCCGTCGGCTGCCGGATGGCGTTCTCCGGGGTGACCACCTGGGACGGGGCGCGGTTCGCGGAGGTGTGGGGCAAGGAGTGGGTCGAGACCCGCGACGTCACCGACCGGCAGATCATCGCCCACGAGCCGCTGACGCGGGCCTCGCACATCGTCCGGCGGCTGGTCACGGGCCGGGCGGTCACCGCCCAGTCGGTGACCGTCCGCACGGTGGAGCGGGAGCGCTGGTCCGCCTCGGAGCTGGCGCACGCGGTGCCCGCCGGGCACGCGGTGCTGTCCGTGACGTCCGTACGGGGCGCCAGCGCGCCGCCGGTACTGGTCGACCTCCTGCGGTGAACGGGGGCGGACCGTGTCGTTCGCGTTCCCGGCGATTCCTCCACTGAGGCAGAATCGGGAACAGCCGTTCATACGGGACGGCGCGGTCGTCGCCTCCCGACCCTTCCGCCCCTCCTGCTTCTTCTCGCCCGAAGACGCCCTCCCGAAGGTGCCATGCCTCCCACGCTCGCCTCACTCGTCCACCACTCCGCGCTCAAGCTCGCCGTGCTCGCGGGGGAGGACCGGCTGGACACGCCCGTCCGCTGGGCGCACGTCAGCGAGCTGGTCGACCCCGTGCCCTGGATGGACGGCGGAGAGCTCCTCCTGATCACCGCGATGAAGATCGACGCGGAGGATCCGGAGGGGATGCGGGCGTATGTGCGCAGGCTGGTCCGCGCCGGGGTCGTGGGGCTCGGCTTCGCCGTCGGCGTCAACTACGAGCAGGTGCCGCGCGCCCTGGTCGAGGCGGCCGAGGGCGAGGGGCTGCCGCTGCTGGAGGTGCCCCGCCGCACGCCGTTCCTCGCCATCAGCAAGGCCGTCTCGGCGGCCATCGCCGCCGACCAGTACCGCGCGGTGACCGCCGGGTTCGAGGCGCAGCGCGAGCTGACGCGGGCCGCGGTCGGCGCCGAGGGACCCGCCGCCCTGCTGTCCCGGCTCGCCGCGCACCTCGACGGCTGGGCCGCGCTGTACGACGCGTCGGGCGCTGTCGTGGCCGCCGCCCCCGACTGGGCGGCTCGCCGCGCGGCCCGGCTGACCCGGGACGTCGAACGGCTGCGGGAACGGCCCGCGCCCGCGACCGCCGTACTCGGCACCGACCCCGCCGAGGAGGGCGCCGACCGCGTCGAGCTCCAGTCTCTCGGCTCGGGACGCCGCGCCCGCGGCGTCCTGGCCGTCGGCACGGCCGCCCCGCTGGGCACCGCCGAGCGCTACGCCGTCCAGTCCGCGATCGCGCTGCTCACCCTCACCACGGAGCGCTCCCGGGCCCTCCAGGCCGCCGAGCAGCGGCTGGGCGCGGCGGTGCTGCGGATGCTGCTCGCCGGCGAGCCCGACCACGCGCGGGCCGTCGCCGGCGATCTGTACGGCGGGCTGCTGGACGCGCCCTTCCGGATGCTGGTCGCGGAGGCGGTGACCGACGCGGGCACGCCGTCCGGCGAGGAGGGCACCGAGCCGTCGGGCGAGCCCACGGCCGCGCCGGACCCGCTCGGGGTGCTCGCGGACGCGGTCGAGACCGCGGCGGGCCGGGTGGCGGAGGCGGTGCTGGTCGTCCCCGACGGCGAGCGGCTCATCGTCCTCGCGCCGGACGGCGGCGCGGCGGTCGTCGCCTGCGCGGCGCACGCCCGCGCCATAGAGGCC
>NZ_JAGGOL010000027.1 GCF_018614525.1 Streptomyces sp. ISL-11 | reverse complement strand
GGCCGGGAGGCCCCGGCGGGCACGGCCGCCCGTACGCCCGCCAAGTCGCCCGTCGCCGTCGGCTACGGCGGTGCGGTGGCCAGCGTCGACCCCGACGCCTCGGCCGCCGGTATCGAGGTGCTGCGCAAGGGCGGCAACGCCGTCGACGCGGCCGTCGCCACCGCCGCCGCCCTCGGCGTCACCGAGCCGTACTCGGCCGGCGTCGGCGGGGGCGGCTACTTCGTCCACTACGACGCCAAGCGGCACCGCGTCTCCACCCTCGACGGCCGCGAACGCGCCCCCTTGTCGGCGGACAAGAACCTCTTCCTGGAGAAGGGGCGCCAGATCCCCTTCAACGACGCCGTCACCAGCGGCCTGAGCGTCGGCACCCCCGGCACGCCCGCCACCTGGGACACCGCCCTGCGCACCTGGGGCAGCCGGTCGCTCGCCCAGGTCCTCGAGCCCGCGGAGCGCCTCGCGCGCTCCGGCTTCACCGTCGACGACACCTTCCGCAAGCAGACCGCCGACAACGAGGCGCGGTTCAAGGACTTCCCGGCCTCCGCGAAGCTCTTCCTGCCGGGCGGGCGCCTGCCGGTCGTCGGCAGCACCTTCAAGAACCCCGACCTCGCCCGCACCTACGCCCTGCTGGCCCGGCGCGGCACCGGGGCGATGTACGACGGCGACCTCGCCCGCGACGTCGTACGGACCGTCCGCAAGCCGCCCGTCGACCCGAAGGCGAAGCGCGTCGCGCGGCCCGGCGACCTCACCGCACGGGACCTGCGCGCGTACACGGTCAAGCGGCAGGACCCGACCCGTACGTCCTACCGCGGCCTGGACGTCTACGGCATGGCCCCGTCGTCCTCCGGGGGGACGACGGTCGCCGAGGCGCTGAACATCCTGGAGACGGGCGACCTCGCCAAGCTCTCCGAGAAGACCTATCTGCACCGCTACATCGAGGCCAGCCGCGTCGCCTTCGCCGACCGCAACCGCTGGGTCGGCGACCCCGCGCAGGAGCGCGTGCCCACCAAGGAGCTCACCTCGCAGCGCTTCGCCGACGCGCGCGCCTGCCTGGTCGCGGACGACGCCGTCCTCACCAGCCCGGTCGCGCCCGGCGACCCGCGGCATCCGGCGCCCTGCGGCACGCACGGCAGGGCGGCCCCCACCCCGTACGAGGGCGAGAACACCACGCACCTGACGGTGGCCGACAAGTGGGGCGATGTCGTCGCCTACACGCTCACCATCGAGCAGACCGGCGGCAGCGGCATCACCGTCCCCGGGCGCGGCTTCCTGCTCAACAACGAGCTGACGGACTTCTCCTTCGTCCCGGTGACCCCGGGGGTCCACGACCCCAACCTGCCGGGCCCGGGCAAGCGCCCCCGCTCGTCGATGTCGCCGACGATCGTCCTGGAGCACGGCCGGCCCGCGTTCGCGCTCGGGTCGCCCGGCGGCGCCACCATCATCACCACCACGCTCCAGACGTTCCTCAACCACGTCGACCGCCGGATGCCGCTCGTCGACGCGATCGCCGCGCCGCGCGCCAGCCAGCGCAACTCCGTGACGACCGACATGGAACCGGCCCTGTGGGACAGCCCGCTGCGGGGCCGGCTCGAAGCCCTCGGCCACGTCTTCAAGGAGGTACCGGAGATCGGCGCGGCGGCCGGCGTGCAGCGGCTGCCCGACGGCCGCTGGGTGGCCGCTGCCGAGAGGTCGCGGCGCGGGGGCGGCTCGGCGATGGTCGTGCGCCCGAGCGGGCGGCCGCCCGTGCGCTGAGCGCGTGCCCTGACGATCCGTCCCCCACATGGGTGCATTGCCGCCGGGCTCCGGTTCACCCGGCCCGCATCCGGTGACGCTCTTGGCATATGGCTGGGGAGCGCGGGGGACGGATCGGCCGGGGGATCCCGGCTGTCCTGGTGGTGTTCGGCGTGTTCGCGATGTGGCTGCTGACGGCCCCCGCCGCGAGCGCGGCTCAGGCTCCCACCTGCCGGGTCGGCACGTACCTCAGCGACCTGTACGACCTCGACCCCGCCAAGCACACCTTCTCCGCGCGGCTGACGCTGTGGAGCGTGTGCCCCACGCGCGCACTGGACCCGCTGCCCACGGCGTCCTTCGGCAACTCCAACGACCCCGAGAAGGGCGAGCCGACGCTGACGTCCGAGGGGGGCGGCTTCCGGGACGTGACACAGGTCCAGGGGGTCTTCCGGCAGCACTGGGACGTGCGGGCCTTCCCCTTCGACCGGCACCGCATCACGATCAAGATCAACTCGCCCCGGAACCACGACGCGTTCCGGTTCACCCCCGACAACAAGAACTCCGCGGCGAACCGGGACATCGCGCCGCCCGGCTGGCGGCTGACCGGCTTCCGGCTCAGGGAGGTCGCCCGGCACTACCCCACGAACTTCGGCGACCCCACGCTTCCCACGGGGGCGGGCACCACGCACAGCCGGCTGCTCATCGAGATGGACCTCGAACGCAGCGACCCCACCATCTTCTGGAAACTGACCGGGCCGCTGTACCTCATGCTGCTCATCGCCACCGCCACCTTCCTGCTCCCCTCGCACAGCGAGGAGTTGGGCATGGCCGAGCGGCTGGACACCCTGCAGAGCCGGCTCGCCCTGCTGGGCGGGGGACTCTTCGTCGTGATGCTGAATCTCCAGCAGGTCAACGACACCATCGCCAGCACGGCCGGGCTGACGCTCATCGACTGGCTGCACCTGCTGACGCTGGTCTACGTGCTGCTCGCGGTGGTCGCCACGGTGCTGTGCTGGCGCTGGACGGTGCACGGTGGCGACCCCGCGCAGGCGGAGCGCTTCCACCATCGCGGCGCCCTGCTGGGGCTGGTGGGGTACGCGCTGGTCGCCGGGGCGATGGTGGGATGCGCCGCCTGGACGGGATAGCGGCCCGGCGGCGGTAGCGGCCGGGCCCGTGTCGCACCGCCGGTCAGCCGAGGAGCTCGATCACGTCCTCCGTGGTGCCGGTCTCGGCCAGGCGCGGGAAGACCTTCTCCAGGCTGTTGCGGTGCACGTCGGGGTCCATGTCGGTGACGGCGTCGGTCACGACCGTCACGTGGTAGCCGTGCTCGTGGGCGGCGCGGGCGGTGGACTCCACGCCCATGCTCGTCGCGATGCCCGCGAGCACGACCTGGGTGACGCCCCGGCGGCGCAGCTGGAGGTCGAGGTCGGTGCCGAAGAACGCGCCCCAGCTGTGCTTGGTGACGACGATGTCGTCGTCGCGGGGGCCGAGTTCGGGCGCGAGGTCCGCGAAGCCGGCCGGCGGCCGCCCGGCGCGGGCCGGGGCCTGGGCACGGCCGGGCGCGGAGCCCACGACGCGTACGAGCACGACGGGCAGCCCGCGCTCGCGGAAGGCGTCGGCCAGCCGGGCGCCGCGCTTCAGGATCTCGCCAGCCGGGTGGACGGTGGGCAGGGCGAGGATGCCCTTCTGGAGGTCGACGAGGACGAGGGCGGCGTTCGCGTCGAGGGTGGTGACGGGCACGGTGGTCCAACTCTCGGTCGGGATCGGTGCGGGGGACGTGCGGGGTGGCTCCGGCGCCTCACTCCTCCAACAGGCGCCTGAGGAGCCGGGTGGCCTCGGCAAGGGTGTGCTGTTCGTCGGGGCCGAGCCGGTGGGTGATGGCGTCGGTGAGCCAGGTGTGCTTGGAGTGGCGTACGGACGCGACGGCCTCCCGCCCCCGGCCGGTCAGCGAGAAGATCACCTGCCGGCCGTCCGTGGGGTGGGGCGAACGGGCGACCAGGGCCAGGTCCTCCAGCGCGCCGAGGATCACGCGCATGGACTGCGGGCGGACGAGCTCGGCGCGGGCCAGGGCGGCGGTGGTGGCCGGGCCGCCGGTGTCCAGGCGGGCGAGGACCGTGCGCTGCGAGGGGGTGAGGGAGCCCTGCGGCGAGGCCGTGCGCAGCCGGCGCACGAGCTGGGAGACCGTGGCGGCCAGGTCGGCCGCGACGCGTTCCTGCTCTTCGCCGGCCGGGCTCACGGGGCGTTCCCGTTGCGTGTCGGGCATGCTCGCACCCTAGAGAAAGACAGGAAGACTTGCAAGTTTTCCTGTCTGGTTATCCACAGGTCGAGCGATGGTCTTGCCACAGAGTGTGACGGGTCATACGGTCGCATTCACACGTGGATCTCCGCGGGTCTACGCGTGTCAGCCTGGCTTACGCCCCGGCAAAGGAGCAGCTCATGGCCAATGTTGTCCGCGCCGCACTGGTTCAGGCGACCTGGACCGGCGACACCGAGTCGATGATCGCCAAGCACGAGGAGTACGCCCGCGCGGCCGCCGCGCAGGGCGCCAAGGTGATCGGGTTCCAGGAAGTCTTCAACGCCCCCTACTTCTGTCAGGTCCAGGAGAGCGAGCACTACCGCTGGGCCGAGCCGGTCCCCGACGGGCCCACGGTCCGCCGGATGCGTGACCTCGCCCGCGAGACCGGCATGGTGATCGTCGTGCCCGTCTTCGAGGTCGAGGGCTCCGGCTTCTACTACAACACCGCCGCCGTCGTCGACGCCGACGGCAGCTACCTCGGCAAGTACCGCAAGCACCACATCCCGCAGGTCAAGGGCTTCTGGGAGAAGTACTACTTCAAGCCGGGCAACGTCGGCTGGCCCGTCTTCGAGACAGCGGTCGGCAAGGTCGGCGTCTATATCTGCTACGACCGCCACTTCCCCGAGGGGTGGCGCCAACTGGGCCTGAACGGCGCCCAGCTCGTCTACAACCCCTCCGCCACCTCGCGCGGTCTGTCCGGCTATCTCTGGCAGCTGGAACAGCCCGCCGCGGCCGTCGCCAACGAGTACTTCGTCGCCGCGATCAACCGCGTGGGCCAGGAGGAGTACGGCGACAACGACTTCTACGGCACCTCGTACTTCGTGGACCCGCGGGGCCAGTTCGTCGGCGGCACCGCCAGCGACACCAAGGAGGAACTCCTCGTTCGCGACCTGGACTTCGGCCTCATCGACGAAGTGCGGCAGCAGTGGGCCTTCTACCGCGATCGCAGGCCCGACGCGTACGACGGACTGGTCCAGCCATGAGCCCCGCGGCCGGGGCCGCCGGCTCGTCCCCGCTCCCCGGGGCGGACCCCGCCGGCGGCTCCCCGCCGGCCGACGGCGGGCAGGCCCCCGCGTTCCCGCCCGCCACGCACCTGCACGCCCGGCACCGGGCCGTCATGCCCGAGTGGCTCACCCTCTACTACCGGGAGCCGCTGGAGCTGACCCACGGCGAGGGCCGCCACGTCTGGGGCGCCGACGGCCGGCGCTACCTCGACTTCTTCGGCGGCATCCTCACCACCATGACCGCCCACGCCCTCCCCGAGGTCACCAAGGCCGTCGGCGAGCAGGCCGGGCGCATCCTGCACACCTCGACCCTCTATCTCGACCGGCACATGGTCGAGCTCGCCGAGCGCGTCGCCGCCCTCTCCGGCATCCCCGACGCCCGCGTCTTCTTCACCTCCTCCGGCACCGAGGCCAATGACGCGGCCCTGCTCCTCGCGACGACGTACCGCCGCTCCAACCAGATCCTGGCGATGCGCAACAGCTACCACGGCCGCTCCTTCTCCTCGATCGGCGTCACCGGCAACGCCTCCTGGTCGCCCACCAGCCTCTCCCCGCTCCAGACGCTGTACGTGCACGGCGGGGTCCGCTCGCGGGGCCCGTTCGCCGAGCTGAGCGACGAGCGCTTCACCGAGGCGTGCGTGGCCGACCTGCGGGACGTCCTCGGCCAGACGCACGGCAATGTGGCCGCGCTCATCGCCGAACCCGTCCAGGGCGTCGGTGGGTTCACCGCACCGCCCGACGGTCTGTACGCGGCCTTCCGCGACGTCCTGGCGGACCACGGCATCCTGTGGATCTCCGATGAGGTGCAGACCGGCTGGGGCCGCACCGGAGACCACTTCTGGGGCTGGCAGGCGCACGCCGCGAGCGGCCCGCCCGACCTGCTCACCTTCGCCAAGGGCATCGGCAACGGCATGTCCATCGGCGGTGTCGTCGCCCGCGCCGAGGTCATGAACTGCCTGGGCGCCAACTCCATCTCCACGTTCGGCGGCAGCCCGGTCACCATGGCCGCCGGCCTCGCCAACCTCACCTACCTGCTGGAGCACGACCTCCAGGGCAACGCCCGCCGCGTCGGCGGGCTCCTCATCGAGCGGCTCCGCGCCATCGCCGCCCCCCTCCCCGTCGTCCGCGAGGTGCGCGGCCGCGGCCTGATGATCGGCGTCGAGCTGGCCCGGCCCGACGGCTCGCCCTCGCCCGAGGCCGCCACGCTCGCCCTCGAACTCGCCCGCGAGCGCGGCCTGCTGATCGGCAAGGGCGGCCGCGAGGCCGACGTCCTGCGTATCGCACCGCCCCTCTCGCTCACCGTCGCCGAGGCCGAGGAGGGCGCGGCCGTCCTCGAAGCGACCCTGCGCCACGTGCAGTCCACCCTCGCCGGAAGGGAAGCGCCATGACCACGACGGCCATCCGCGGCGGCCTCGTCATCACCGCCGCCGACGAGATCGACGCGGACGTCCTCGTCGAGGACGGCAAGGTCGCCGCCCTCGCCGCCCCGGACAGCGCGTACGCCCGGGGCTGGACCGCCGACCGTACGCTCGACGCGACGGGGAAGTACGTCATCCCCGGCGGGGTCGACGCCCACACCCACTTCGAACTCCCCTTCGGTGGCACGGCCTCCTCCGACACCTTCGAGACGGGCACCCGCGCCGCCGCGTGGGGCGGCACCACGACCGTCGTCGACTTCGCGGTCCAGTCCCGCGGGAAGGCGCTGCGCGAGGGGCTCGACACCTGGCACGCCAAGGCCCAGGGCACCTGCGCCGTCGACTACGCCTTCCACATGATCCTCTCCGATGTGAACGAGAGTTCGCTGAAGGAGATGGACCTGCTGGTGGGGGAGGGGGTGACGTCCTTCAAGCTGTTCATGGCCTATCCCGGCGTCTTCTACAGCGACGACGGGCAGATCCTGCGGGCCATGCAGCGCGCCGAGGGCAACGGCGGACTGATCATGATGCACGCCGAGAACGGCATCGCCATCGACGTCCTCGTCGAACAGGCACTCGCCGCCGGCCGCACCGACCCCCGCTACCACGGCGAGGTCCGCAAGGCGCTGCTGGAGGCCGAGGCCACCCACCGTGCCATCGCGCTCGCCCGCGTCGCCGGCAGCCCGCTGTACGTCGTGCACGTCTCCGCCGAGGAGGCCGTCGCCGAGCTGGCCCGCGCCCGCGACCAGGGCCTGCCGGTCTTCGGCGAGACCTGCCCGCAGTACCTCTTCCTGTCCACCGACAATCTCGCCGAGCCGGGCTTCGAGGGCGCGAAGTACGTCTGCTCCACGCCACTGCGGCCCCGCGAACACCAGAAGGCCCTCTGGCGGGGGCTGCGGACCAACGACCTCCAGGTGGTCTCCACCGACCACTGCCCCTTCTGCTTCTCCGGCCAGAAGGAGCTGGGCCGCGGTGACTTCTCCAAGATCCCCAACGGGCTGCCGGGCGTGGAGAACCGTATGGACCTGCTCCACCAGGCCGTCGTGGACGGGCACATCTCCCGCCGCCGCTGGATCGAGATCGCCTGCGCCGCCCCCGCCCGGATGTTCGGCCTCGCCCCGCACAAGGGCACCATCACCCCAGGCGGCGACGCCGACATCGTCATCTACGACCCGCACGCCACCCAGACCCTCTCCGCCGCGACCCACCACATGAACGTCGACTACTCGGCGTACGAGGGCAGGCGGATCACCGGACAGGTCGAGACGGTCCTCTCCCGCGGCGAACCCGTCATCGAGCGCCGGCGCTTCACCGGCCGTGCCGGGCACGGCCGTTACGTACCGCGCGCCACCTGCCAGTACCTCGCGTAAGGAGCACCACCGTGGACTTCGGCCTCGTCCTCCAGACCGACCCGCCCGCCTCGGCCGTGGTGGACCTCATGCGCCGCGCCGAGGGCGCCGGCTTCCGCTACGGCTGGACGTTCGACTCCGCCGTGCTGTGGCAGGAGCCCTTCGTCATCCACAGCCGCATCCTCGACCACACCGAGCGGCTCATCGTCGGTCCCATGGTCACCAACCCCACCACCCGTACCCCCGAGGTCACGGCCTCCACCTTCGCCACCCTCAACGACATGTACGGCAACCGCACCGTGTGCGGCATCGGCCGCGGCGACTCGGCCATGCGCGTGGCCGGGCGCAGGCCCAACACCCTGGCCACCCTGCGCGATTCCATGCGGATCATCCGCGACCTCGCCGAGGGCCGCGAGACGGACGTCGGCGGCACCACGCTCAAACTCCCCTGGGTACGGGACGGCCGGCTGCCCGTGTGGATGGGCGCGTACGGACCCAAGGCGCTCGCCCTCGCCGGCCGGGAGGCCGACGGCTTCATCCTCCAGCTCGCCGACCCGTTCCTGACCGAGTGGATGGTCAAGGCCGTCCGCACCGCCGCCGCCGACGCCGGCCGCGACCCCGACGACGTCACCATCTGCGTCGCCGCGCCCGCCTACGTGGGCGACGACCTCGCCCACGCCCGCGAGCAGTGCCGCTGGTTCGGCGGCATGGTCGGCAACCACGTCGCCGACCTCGTCGACCGTTACGGCGCACACTCCGGCCTCGTGCCCGAGGCCCTCACCGCCTACATCCAGCAGCGCCACGGCTACGACTACAGCCACCACGGCCGCGCCGGCAACCCCTCCACGGACTTCGTGCCCGACGAGATCGTCGACCGCTTCTGCCTGCTCGGCCCGGTGGCGGCCCACCGCGAACGCCTGGAGGAGCTCCGCGCGCTGGGAGTCGACCAGTTCGCGGTCTACGCCATGCACGATGCGAAGGAGTCCACGATCGACGCTTACGGGCGGCACATCATCCCCGCACTGGGCGGCGGCGCGGCCGGCCCGGACCCGTCGTAGACCCCCGGGCCGTGACCGGCGGAGGGGGTGCCCCCGGTCACGGCACGCGCGCGGTCCACTCCGGCGAGGAGAACTTCGTCGCCGCCAGCTCCCGCGCCCGCGCCATCTCCTCCGGCGTCACCGCTCCCCGCGCCAGCCCGTAGCGCTCCCGGAAGGAGCCGACCATCCTCTCGATGACCGCCTCACGCGGCAGCCCCGTCTGCCGGCGCAGCGGATCCACCCGCTTCTTCGCGCTCTTCGTGCCCTTGTCGGACAGCTTCTCCTTGCCGATCCGCAGCACCTCCAGCATCTTGTCCGCGTCGATGTCGTAGGCCATCGTCACGTGATGCAGCACCGCGCCCCGGTCCCCCACCAGCCGCTTCTGCGCCGCGCCCGCGATCTTCCCGGAGTCGGTGGCGATGTCGTTGAGCGGCTGGTACCACGCCTTGACGCCCATGTCCTCCAGCGCGCCCAGCACCCAGTCGTCGAGATAGGCGTAGCTGTCGGCGAAGGACAGCCCCTGCACCAGGGCGTCGGGCACGCACAGCGAATAGGTGATGGTGCTCCCGGGCTCGATGAACATGGCGCCGCCGCCGCTGATCCGGCGCACCACCGTCATCCCGTGCCGTTCCGCGCCCTCCGGGTCGACCTCGTTGCGCAGCGACTGGAAGCTGCCGATGACCACGGCCGGCGCCCCCCACTCCCACACGCGCAGCGTCGGGGGCCGCCGTCCGGCCGCCACCTCGGCCGTCAGCACCTCGTCCAGCGCCATGTGCAGGGCGGGAGGCTGGGGGCCGTCGTGGATGAGCTCCCAGGCGTAGTCGGTCCAGTCGGTGGCCTGCGCCAGCGCCCGGCGGACGGCGATCCCCACGGCCTCGGAGGTGAGGCCGAACATCACCGTCCCCTCCGGCAGCGCCGCGTCGATACGGGCCGTGAGCTGCGGGGCGAGGGTGTCGGCGGGGGCGCCCTCCAGGGCGCGGTCGATCGCGGGGAGCGCCTCGTCGGGCTCCAGGAAGAAGTCCCCGGCCACCCGCACATCGCGCAGCACCCCGCCGTCGACCTCCAGGTCCACCACGACGAGCTTGCCGCCCGGCACCTTGTACTCACCGTGCACGGGGCATCCTCCAGCGTCTTCTCTCCGGCCGGCCCGCACGGCCGGCAGCGCCCTCCACCGTAACGCCGCGCGCGCGGACCATCCCCGGCGGTATTGCGCGGCGGGCGACGGTCTGGCTGGCTGGACGTCATGTTCACGACCCGGCCCACCCTCCAGGGCACGTTCGGCATGGTCTCCTCCACCCACTGGCTCGCCTCGCAGTCCGCGATGGCCGTGCTGGAGAGCGGCGGCAACGCCTTCGACGCCGCCGTCGCCGCCGGTTTCGTCCTGCACGTGGTCGAACCGCACCTCAACGGACCGGCCGGCGAGGTGCCCGCCCTCCTCGCCCCGGCCGGCGGTCCGGTGCGGGTGCTCTGCGGCCAGGGCCCCGCGCCGGCCGGGGCGAGCGTCGCCCACTACACCTCGCTCGGCCTGGACCTCGTCCCCGCCACCGGCCCCCTCGCCGCGGCCGTGCCGGGCGCCTTCGACGCCTGGATGCTGCTCCTGCGCGACCACGGCACCAAGCCGCTCGCCGACGTCCTCTCCTACGCCATCGGCTACGCCGAGCACGGCCACCCCCCGGTCGAGGGGCTCGGCCTGACCGTCGAGAGGGCCCGCGGGCTGTTCACGGCCGAGTGGCCGGCCTCCGCCGCGCTGTACCTCCCGGACGGCCGGCCGCCCGCCCCCGGCAGGCTCTTCCGCAACCCCGCGCTCGCCGCCACCTGGCGCCGCCTGCTCACCGAGGCCGACGCGGCCGGCGGCAGCCGCGAGCGGCGGATCGACGCCGCCCGCCGCGTCTGGCGCGAGGGCTTCATCGCCGAAGCCCTCCTGCGCACCGCCGCCCGCCCCACCCTCGACACCTCCGGCGAACGCCACACCGCCACCCTCACCGGCGACGACCTCGCCCGCTTCCGCGCCGGCTACGAGGACCCCGTCACCCTCGACCGCGACGGCTGGACCCTCTGCAAGGCCGGCCCCTGGTCGCAGGGCCCGGTCCTGCTCCAGCAGCTCGCCCTGCTCCCGGACCGGGACGACCTCCCGGCCCCCGGCACCCCGGAATACGTGCACACCCTCGTCGAGGGCGGCAAGCTCGCCATGGCCGACCGGGAGGCGTGGTACGGGGACGCCGCCGAGGTGCCGCTGACCGCCCTGCTGTCACCCGGCTACAACGCCGCCCGCCGCACCCTGATCGGCGACACCGCCTCCTACGCCCTGCGCCCCGGCAGCCCCGACGGCCGCACTCCCCGCCTGCCCCGGCTGCCGGACGGCCCGGCGGCCGGCGACGCCGCGGGCGCGGGCGAGCCGACCGTCGCCCTCGACAACGCCACCCGCGGTGACACCTGCCACCTCGACATCGTCGACCGCTGGGGCAACATGATCTCCGCGACGCCCAGCGGCGGCTGGCTCCAGTCCAACCCGGTCGTCCCCGAACTCGGCTTCCCCCTCGGCACCCGCCTCCAAATGGCCTGGCTCGAACCCGGCCTGCCCAACTCCCTCACCCCCGGCCGCCGTCCGCGCACCACGCTCACCCCCTCCCTGGCCCTGCGCGACGGCGAACCGGTCCTGGCGTTCGGCACGCCGGGCGGCGACGCGCAGGATCAGTGGCAACTGCACTTCTTCCTCGCCGTCGCGCTGCGTCCGCCGGTGCGCGGCGGCCTCGACCTGCAGGGCGCGATCGACGCGCCCAACTGGCACCAGGAGTCCTTCCCCAGCTCCTTCCACCCGCGCGTCACGCGCCCCGGCGCCGTCACCGTGGAGTCGAGGATCGGCGAGCGGACGATCGCGGAGCTGCGGCGCCGGGGACATGACGTGACGGTGGGCGGCGCGTGGTCGGAGGGGCGGCTGTGCGCGGTCGCGCGGGACCCGGCGACCGGCCTGCTGTCGGCGGCCGCGAACCCGCGCGGCAGACAGGGGTACGCGGTCGGGCGCTGAGCCGCGTTCATCCCGGGGATGCCCGTCGGACGCGGTGCGGCCATCACCGCACCCCCGTTTGTCAGTGCGGCGTGATTCGATGGACGTATGATCGATGACTTTCTCGCAGGTGACCTGAACGACGTCGAGGAGGCGGTCCGCAAGGCGGCCGCCGCCGAGATCGTGCCCCGCTTCCGGCAGCTCGCCGCGCACGAGATCGTCGAGAAGAACGGTCCGCACGACCTGGTGACCGTCGCGGACCGGCTGGCCGAGGAGCACCTGACCGCCTCGCTCACGACCCTGCTGCCCGGCTCCGTCGTGGTGGGGGAGGAAGCGGTGCACGCCGACCCGGGCGTCCTCGACGCGCTGCGCGGCGAGGACCCGGTGTGGATCGTCGACCCCGTCGACGGCACCCGGCAGTTCGTCCACGGCGACCCCGGTTTCGCCACCCTCGTCTGCCTGGCCCACCACGGCGAGCTGCTCGCGTCCTGGACGTACGCGCCCGCCCTGGAGCTGATGGCCACCGCCCGCCGGGGCCGGGGAACGCTGCTCAACGGCGTGCCGCTGAGCAGCGGCACGCCCGAGCCGGGCAAGGTCCTCGAAGTGGCGATATCGCACTACGACTTCACCACCGACGAGCAGAAGCGCGTTCTGGAGCCGCTGCGCACGGACGGCGTCGCGCCGCGCCCGTGCGGCTCCGCCGGCCTCGAATACCTGAACGTGGCGCGCGGAATCATCGACGCCACGGCCTTCTCGTGGGAGAACGCCTGGGACCACGCCGCCGGGCTGCTGCTCGTCGCCGAGGCGGGCGGCGCGAGCGGGACCGTCGCGGGCGAGCCGTTCCGCGTCGGCGGCGGCAACGCCCTGCCGTTCGCCGCCGCACGGGACGAGGTGACGCTCCGGCATATCCTGGGCCTGCTGGCGTCCGCCGGCTGACCCACAGGGACGAGGGGAGTGGCGACCGGTGCCGACCATGCTGGACGCGGTCGTCGTAGGGGCCGGGCCCAACGGGCTGACCGCCGCCGTCGAACTGGCCCGTCGCGGCCTGTCCGTCGAGGTGTTCGAGGCCGCCGGCGCCATCGGCGGGGGAGCGCGGACCGAGGAGCTCACGCTCCCGGGCTTCCGCCACGACCCGTGCTCCGCCGTGCACCCCCTCGCCGCCGGCTCGCCCGCGTTCAACGCCATGCCGCTGGCCCGCCACGGCCTTGAGTGGCTGCACCCCGGGCTGCCCATGGCCCACCCCTTCCCCGACGGCACGGCCGCCGTGCTCGCCCGCTCCGTCGGCGAGACGGCCCACTCCCTCGGGCCGCGGGACGCGGGCGCCTACCGGCGGCTCGTGGCGCCCTTCCATGGCCGGTGGGAGACGGTGGCCGCCGACTTCCTGCGCACCCAGTGGGACGGCCTGCCGCGCGACCCGGCGCTCTACGCGCGCTTCGGCCTGGTCGCCGCGCAGCCGGCGGCCCTGCTGACCCGCCGCTTCCACGACGCGAAGGCCCGCGCGCTCTTCGCCGGGCTGGCCGCCCACGGCATCGCCCCGCTCACCGGTCTCGGCACGGGCGGCATGGCCCTGGTCTTCGCCCTCGCCGCGCACGCGGCCGGCTGGCCCGTCCCGCGCGGCGGCTCCCAGGCCGTCGCCGACGCACTCGCCTCGTACCTACGGGAATGCGGCGGCGCCGTGCACACCGGCTTCGAGGTCAAGCGCCTGGACGACCTGCCGCCCGCCCGCGCGTACGTCTTCGACACCTCACCCACCGCCCTCGCCCGGATCGCCGGGCTCGGCGACGCCTACCGCCACTTCCGGTACGGCCCCAGCGTCTTCAAGATCGACTACGCGCTGAGCGGGCCCGTGCCCTGGACCTCGCCGGAGGCCCGAGAGGCCGGCACGGTCCACGTCGGCCCCACCTATGGGGAGATCGGCGCCGCCCTGCACGCCGCCGTCGACGGCCGGGACCCCGAGGTCCCCTTCCTCATCACGTCACAGCCCAGCCTCTTCGACCCCACCCGGGCACCGGAGGGGCGGCACACCTTCTGGGTCTACGGGCACGTACCGCGCGGCTGGGAGGGCGACGCCACCGAGGTGATCGAGCGCCAGATCGAGCGCTTCGCCCCCGGCTTCCGCGACCTGGTCCTCGCCCGCGCCACCGCCGGGCCCCCACAGCTCGCCGCCCGCAACGCCAACTACGTGGGCGGCGACATCGCCACCGGCTCCGTCGCGGGCCTGCGCCTGCTGATCCGCCCCAAACTCGCCCGCGTCCCCTACGCCACCGCCCACCCCGCCGTCTTCCTCTGCTCCTCGGCGACCCCACCGGGCCCTGGCGTCCACGGCATGTGCGGCCACCACGCGGCGAGGGCGGTCTGGAAGCGCCTGCGGGGCGGCGGGGCGGCCCGCGGCCGGGGCTGATCCCGCGCGGCGCGCCCGCGTCCCGGCCTGTGCCGGGCCTACGCCGCCTGTCCCAGGTCCGCCAGGATCGCGGCGTGGACCGTCTCCGGCGTCAGCTCCAGACGGCGCAGCACCTGCACGATGACCTTGTCCTCCGAGGTGAGGAGGGCCAGGGCGAGGTGCGCGAAGGAGATGCGGTTGTCCTGCTGTTCGAGCGTCACCTTCAGGGTGTTCTCCAGTGCCTTCTTCCCTCGGGGGGCCCAGGGGAGGTGGCTGGAGTCGGTCTTGAGAGCGGGGCGCTCCGCCGGCTTCTTGCGGCGGCCGAAGGACAGCAGACGGCGCCGGGGTTCGGGCTCGTCGCCGTCGAGGGGCGGCGGTGCCGGCCGGTCCAGGGCTCCCGGACCGAACGCGCTCTCCGCGCGCTCGCGCACCGCGTCCAGGTCGATGCCGAAGGCCAGCAGGGGGTCGCGGTCGTCCTCGTCCACCCCGGAACCCCCGCCCACCGTCGAGCGGACTGCGGCCCGGCAGAGCTCGTGGGTCAGGCCGAGCCGGGCGAAGGCGGGCAGCGGCGCGTCCTTCTCCCCGACGAGCGCGAGCAGCAGGTGCTCACTGCCGATCCACGGGTGCCCCAGGTCGCGCGCCTCCTGCTGGGTGCGCACCACCGCCATGCGCGCGCTCAAGGTGAACCTCTCGAACATCCCTACCTCCTGGAGTGCTTCTTGTGGGCGGCCTGCCGGCTGACGCCGAGCGCGACCCCGATCTCTTCCCAGGACCAGCCCTGCCGCCGCGCGTTGTCGACCTGGAGCGCTTCCAGACGCTCCACCAGCCGTCGCAGCGCGGCGACGGCACGCAGTCCCACGTGGGGATCGCTGTTCATGGCGGCCTGGGCGGTACCGACCGCGTCGTTCGCTTCCGTTCCGGCCATGCTGTCAACCTACGATGACAGGCGGCCGGTGGTCAACCTCCGTTGACGAGGTGAGCGGCGGAGGGCACGGCCATCGAAGGACCATGTCGGATTTCCGCGAGCCACGACGGCTCGTACGGCGGATGCTGGAGACATGCACACCGACTTCGAGCGCTGCGTCAGGGCCGTCCGGTCCAAGGACGCCCGGTTCGACGGCTGGTTCTTCACCGCCGTGCTCACCACGCGCATCTACTGCCGTCCGAGCTGCCCGGTCGTCCCGCCGAAGGACCGGAACATGACCTTCTACCCGAGTGCGGCCGCCGCCCAGCAGGCCGGCTTCCGCGCCTGCAAGCGCTGCCGGCCCGACGCCAGCCCGGGCTCGCCGCAGTGGAACGAGCGCGCCGACCTCGTCGCCCGGGCCATGCGGCTCATCGGCGACGGCACCGTCGACCGCGAGGGCGTCCCCGGCCTCGCCGCCCGCCTCGGCTACAGCACCCGGCAGATCGAACGCCAGCTCCTCGCCGAACTCGGCGCCGGACCGCTCGCGCTCGCCCGCGCCCAGCGCGCCCAGACCGCCCGGCTCCTCATCGAGACGAGCGAACTGCCCATGGCCGACGCCGCCTTCGCGGCCGGATTCTCCTCCATCCGCTCGTTCAACGAGGCCGTCCGCGAGGTCTTCGCCCTCACCCCCACCGAACTCCGCGCCCGCGCCGTACGCGGCACCCGGCCGGCCACGCCCGGAACACTGACCCTCCGCCTGCCCTTCCGGGCTCCCCTGTGCCCCGACACCCTCTTCGGGCTCCTCGCCGCCACGGCCGTCCCCGGCGTGGAGGAGTGGCGCGACGGCGCCTACCGCCGCACGCTGCGCCTGCCCTACGGGCACGGCACCGTCGCCCTGGCCCCGCACCCCGGCCACATCGAGTGCCGGCTCACCCTCTCCGACCAGCGCGACCTCGCCGGGGCCATCAGCCGCTGCCGCGCCCTCCTCGACCTCGACGCGGACCCGGAGGCGATCGACGCGCTCCTCGGCACGGACGAGCGGCTGGCCCCGCTGGTGGCCGAGGCGCCGGGGCGGCGGATACCGCGCACCGTGGACCCGCAGGAGCTCGCCCTGCGGGCCGTCCTCGGCCAGCAGGTGTCGACCGCCGCGGCCCGCACGCTGGCCGCCCGCCTCGTCATCGCCCACGGCGAACCCGTCAAGGACCCCGTGGGCGGCACGCTGACCCACCTGTTCCCCTCGGCGGAGGCGCTCTCGGGCCTGGATCCCGCGGCGCTCGCCATGCCCGCCGGCCGCCGCGCCACCGTCGTCCGGCTGGTACGCGCCCTCGCCACCGGCGAGCTCGGCCTCGGCGTCGGCAGCGACTGGTCGCGCGCCCGCGAGCAGCTCGCCGCCCTTCCCGGCGTCGGCCCCTGGACCCGCGAGATCATCGCCATGCGGGCCCTCGGCGACCCCGACGCCTTCCTCCCGACGGACCTCGGCGTCCGGCGCGCGGCGGCCGCCCGCGGCCTGCCCGGGACGCCGGGCGCCCTCACACGGCACGCCGCCGCCTGGCGGCCGTGGCGCTCGTACGCCGTGCAGTACCTGTGGTCCGCCGACGACCACGCCGTCAATCGCCTGCCGACGACCTGACACCGACCCGGAACCCGAACGGACTCGCCATGCCCCGCGTTGTGCACACCGTCACCGACAGCCCGTACGGCCCGCTCACCCTCGTCGCGACCGACGACGTCCTCAGCGGCCTCTACATGACCGGCCAGCGGCACCGGCCGGCCCAGGAGACCTTCGGCCCGCGCGACGACGCGCCCTTCACCGAGGCGCTGCGGCAGCTGACGGCCTACTTCACCGGCGAGTCGGCCCGCTTCGACCTCCCGCTGCACCTGGCGGGAACGCCCTTCCAGCGCCGCGTCTGGGCCGGCCTCCAGGAGATCCCGTACGGCCGCACCCTCTCCTACGGCGAGCTGGCCGAGCGACTGGGCGCCCCCAACGCCTCCCGCGCGGTGGGTCTGGCGAACGGCAGGAACCCCATCGGCATCATCGTCCCCTGTCACCGGGTCATCGGTTCCACCGGCGGCCTCACCGGTTACGGCGGCGGGCTGGACCGCAAGCGGCGGCTGCTCGCCTTCGAACGGGGAGAGGCGGCGCCGGAGCAGGAGGGACTGTTCTGACCCGGCCCGGCGTCAGTCCCGCTTCAGCGGCCGCTTGTAGTAGCGCCAGGGGAACGAGCCCGAGCCGACCTGGGTCCACCCCTCGCTCTCCATGCGGCGGTGCCGGCTGCCGACCGCGAAGGGCACCCGGCGGTGCTCCCAGGGCCGGTCGGAGGACTCCACGACGTGGAACAGCGGCCCGTAGTCGACCAGCTGCCAGCACTCCAGGCCCGCCTCGGCGAGCGCCTGCATCTCGTCGAAGGCGGTGAGCGGTGTCAGCACCCGCCGTTCGGCGGCGCCGGAGGTGTCCGGGTCCGGCCCCTTGCCGGCGAACCGCTGCTGGGCGGCCTGCCGGCTCACGCCCAGGACGCGGCCCACGGTGTCCCAGCTGTGCCCGGCGGCCCGGGCGCCCTGCACCGCCTCGCGCAGGAGCCGGCTGGTCTCCTCGGCGCCGGCCCGCGTGGCGGCGACCAGGCGCAGATAGCCCTCGGGGTCGTGCTCCAGCGACGCGGCCAGTCCCTCCGGCGCCCCCAGGACGGCGGCCGCGATCCCCTCGCGGATGCGGGCGGTCTCCTCAAGGCTGAGCGGCCCCTCCTCGCTCATCGCCGATCACCTGCCGCGCCCTCGGTGCGCAGCGGCTCCAGCGCGTCCAGCGTCTCCTGGTCGCGCCGCAGCCGCTCGGCGTCGGCACCGCCGGCGGCCGTCGCCGCCCGGGCGACGCCGAAGAGCGTCCCCATGCCGAGGACGATCAGGAGTTCCGCCGCGATCAGGACGCAGAACGCCGGTGTGCCGAGGTCGTCCGCGAGGGAGATCCCCAGGGAGATGAGGGCCGTGGCGGGCGTCAGGAAGGCCGCCGCGAGAGCGGCGGGGGCAGGCCGGGAAGCGGCCCGGGGCCGCGTCGGGGTGATCATGACGTCAAGATTCCCTTGACGCCGCCTTGTTGTCAACTTTTCCTTGACGTGATCACCGGCGCACGATACTTGACCCGCAGGTCAATAATCCTGCTAAGGTCATCCCATGGGCAGACCCAAGCAGTTCGACCCGGACGTCGCGATCGACAAGGCCATGGACGTGTTCTGGCGCAAGGGCTACGCCGCGACCACCCCGCAGGACCTGGTCGACGAGATCGGCATCGGCAAGGGCAGCCTCTACCACGCCTTCGGCAGCAAGCAGGGCCTGTTCGAGCGGGCGCTGGAGCGGTACCGCGACACCCGGGCCGCCGAGCTCGTCGGGATACTCGACCGGCCGGGGCCCGTACGCCCGCGCCTGCGGGCGGCGCTGGAGCTGCTCGTCGAGATGGACCTCGCCGACCCCGCGCGGCGCGGCTGCCTCGCCGTGAACACGGCGACCGAACGGGCGGGCGTGGACCCCGTGTCCGCCGAACTCGTACGGAAGATGTTCGCGCGCACCGAGGACGCCTTCCGGGCGGCCGTCGAGCGCGGGCAGCGGGCCGGTGAGATCGACGCTGGGCGGGACGCCCATGCCGTCGCCGGCCTGCTGCTCGCGACGATCATCGGTATGCGTGTGATCGCCCGGACCGCGGAGGGCCCGGAGCGGCTCCACCGCGTCGTCGACGCGGTGCTCACCGCGCTCTGACGCCTGCCGTACTCCCATCACCCGCGCCCGGGCGGGTTCACCCTTAACCATTTTTTGTACCTACAGGTCAAGAAAAAAGGAACTCCCATGGACCTCCACCTCACCGGCAAGACCGCCCTCGTCACCGGCGCCAGCCGCGGTATCGGCCTCGCCACCGTCCGCCGCCTCGTCGCCGAGGGCGTACAGGTGGTCGGCGCCGCCCGTACGATCACGCCGGAGCTGACGGAGACCGGGGCCGTCACCGTCGCGGTGGACCTCAGCACCCCGCAGGGCGCGGACACCCTCGTCGAGCGGGCCCTGGAGGAGCTGGGCGGCCTGGACCTGCTCGTCAACAACGTCGGCGGTGGTGACACCTTCGAGCTCGGTGGGTTCCTCGCCCACGATGACGAGCAGTGGCGGTCCACCTTCGACCTCAACTTCCTCAGCGCCGTACGGACCAGCCGGGCCGCGCTGCCGAGCGTGGTCGAACGGCGCGGATCGGTCGTCAACGTCTCCTCGATCAATTCCCGGCTGCCCGCGGCCGGCCCCGTGGCCTACAGCGTGGCGAAGGCCGCGCTCAGCGCGCTCGGCAAGTCCCTGTCCGAGGAGTTCGGCCCCCGGGGATGCCGGGTCAACACCGTCTCGCCGGGCGTCGTCCGCACCGCGATCTGGGAGGCCCCGGGCGGCTTCGGCAGTGAGGTGGCCGCTGCCGCCGGGGTGGGGCACGAGGAGTTCCTCGGCCGGGTGCCCGAGCTGTTCGGCATGGCCAGCGGGCGCATCACGGAGCCCGACGAGGTGGCCGCGCTGATCGTCTTCCTCCTCTCCGACGTGGCGGGCAACATCACCGGCGCGGACCACATCATCGACGGCGGCACCGTGAAGACGGTTTAGGCCGTGTCCGGCGGATCATGTGAGCGGGCGCTGCGGGCTGTGTCGTGCGCACCACCGCTGCGCGGTGGTGTCCTCAATCTCCCCCAGCTACCGCTGGGAGGTGCCCCCAACGGGCTTGTTTCGGCTGAGCCCAGCTCTCCGATCAGCCCGTCCGAGGTTTGAGGACGCGCCCGCCAGGGCGCCCGTCGCTGCAGGCGGCAAAAACAGCCCGCAGCCGAGGATCCGCCGGACACCGCCCAGGGCAGCGGCCGGCGCGGCCCGGTCGTCGCCGTCGTGGCCGCGGGCTCAGTCCCGGGGCCCGTCCGGGCCGGTGTCGTCGCGGTCGCGGGCGCTCTCCACGATCCGCCGCAGGCGGGGGTGGCGGACCGGCCCCTGCTCCGTCATCGCGTCGCCGACCATCGTGCGCAGCGCGTCCCGCAGGCCGTGCATCGCGTGGTGACGGGCCGGGCCCGCGCCCGGGTCCTCGCGCAGCTCCTTCAGCAGCGCCCAGCACAGGGCCAGCATCACCAGGACGAACGGCAGGGCGACCAGGATCGTCGCGGACTGGAGGGACTTGAGCCCGCCGGCCACCAGCAGCACCGCCGCCACCGCCGCCATCAGCACCCCCCACGTCACCACCAGCCAGGTGCGCGGGTGCAGGGCGCCGCGGCTGGAGAGCGAGCCCATCACGAGGGACGCGGAGTCGGCGCTGGTGATGAAGTACGTCATCACCAGCGCCATCGCGATCCACGACGACAGCGTCTCCAGCGGCAGCGTGTCCAGCAGCGCGAACAGCGACGCCTCCGCGCCCTCCCGCACCGTCCCCGCCATGTCGGCGGCGCCCGACATGTCCAGGCGCAGCGCGCTGCCGCCCATGACGCAGAACCACACCACCGTCGCGCCGCTCGGCACCAGCAGCACGCCGATGAGGAACTCCCGGATCGTCCGGCCGTGCGAGATGCGGGCGATGAACGTGCCCACGAAGGGGGCCCACGACAGCCACCACGCCCAGTAGAAGATGGTCCACGCGCCGAGCCACTGCGGGTCCGTGAACGCGCCGGTGCGCGTCGCGAGCGGCACCAGGTCGTGCAGGTAGCCGCCGGCGGCCGCCGGGATGGTGTTGAGGACGAAGACCGTCGGGCCGAGGACGAAGACGAAGAGCATCAGGCACGCGGCCAGCACGATGTTGAGCGTGCTCAGCCACTTCACGCCCTTGTGCAGGCCGGAGAACGCCGACAGCACGAACGCCGCCGACAGCGAGCCGATGATGATCAGCTCCAGGGTGGTGGAGTCCTCGACGCCGGTGGTGAGGTTCAGGCCCTTCGACACCTGGAGGGCGCCGAGGCCGAGGCTGGTGGCGGTGCCGAAGACCGTCGCGAAGACCGCCAGCAGGTCGATGACCCGGCCGGGCCAGCCGCCCGCCCGCGCCTCGCCGAGCAGCGGTACGAACGCCGAGCTGAGCCGGTTGCCGCGGCCCTTGCGGAAGCCGGCGTAGGCGAGGGCGAGACCGGACATGCCGTAGATCGCCCACGGGTGCAGGGTCCAGTGGAAGAAGGAGTACTCCAGTGCCGTACGGGCCGCCCCGGGGGAGTTGGCGGTGACCCCGCTGCCCGGTGGCGGCGAGACGAAGTGCTGGAGCGGTTCGCCGACGCCGTAGAACATCAGGCCGATGCCCATGCCGGCGCTGAACATCATCGCGATCCACGCCAGGTTGCCGAACTCCGGACGGTCGTCGTCCCGGCCGAGCCGGATGGCGCCGAAGCGGCTGACGGCGATGACCACGCACAGGCCGAGGAAGACATCGGCGGCGATGACGAACAGCCAGGCGAAATTGGAGAGCACCCAGTTCAGGGCCGTCGAGGACACCCGGTCGAAGGAGTACTTACCGAGCGCCGCCCACGCCACGACCGCCAGGACGGCGGCGCCGCCGATCGCGACCAGGACCAGGTCCGGTGGTTCGTCCCCGGACGCGGCGGCGGGGCTGGACGGACCGGTCGGGCCGGCCGGCTCGTACGCGTCGGTGCTCATGCCGCCCCACTATGGACGGAATTGACCTGATTGCGTGGGCTGGCACGCCGTTCGCGGCCAGGGGTAACCGCGCATACGTCCGGGTAGGGTCGCTGCGGCGCGACCGCCTGTGCGAGAGCACGGCACGGAAGCAAGGGGATGTGCGAGATGGCAGACGCTGCGAGGGCGAAGGCCGCGCGGGTGCTGGTCGCCGCGGACAAGTTCAAGGGCTCGCTGACGGCCGTGGAGGTCGCCGAGCACTTCACGGCCGGGCTGCGGCGGGCCGTGCCCGGCCTGGAGGTGGCCGCCCTGCCGGTCGCCGACGGCGGCGACGGCACGGTGGACGCCGCCGTGGCGGCCGGGTTCGAACGCCGCGAGGCCCGGGTGACCGGGCCGCTGGGAGAGCCGGTCACCGCGGCGTACGCGCTGCGCGGCGACGGCACGGCGGTGGTGGAGATGGCCGAGGCGTCCGGGCTGCGGCGGGCGGCCCGCCGGGCGCCGCTGACGGCCACGACGTACGGCACCGGGGAACTGGTGCGGGCCGCGCTCGACGCGGGCGCCCGCACGGTCGTCCTCGGCGTCGGCGGAAGTGCGACCACGGACGGCGGGGCGGGGATGCTCGGTGCGCTGGGCGCGCGCTTCACGGACGCCGCCGGGCGCCCCGTGGCACCCGGCGGCGGGCCGCTGGCGGAGCTCGCGCACGCGGACCTGTCGGGGCTGGACGAACGGCTCGCCCGCACCCGTGTGATCCTCGCCAGTGACGTCGACAACCCGCTGACGGGTCCGAAGGGCGCCGCCGCCGTGTACGGGCCGCAGAAGGGCGCCACACCGGCCGACGTGGCCGCGCTGGACGCGGCCCTCACGCACTACGCCCGCGTCCTGGAGCACGCGGCCGGCCCGCGCGCCGCCGAGTACGCGCGGGCGCCGGGCGCGGGCGCGGCGGGCGGCATCGGCTACGGCGCCCTCGTCGGGCTACGGGCGGTCTTCCGGCCCGGCATCGAGGTGATGCTGGAGGTCCTGGGTTTTGACGCGGCCCTGTCCCGCACGGACCTGGTGATCACGGGCGAGGGCTCCCTGGACACCCAGACCCTCCACGGCAAGGCTCCCGCCGGGGTGGCGGCGGCGGCGCGGGCGCGCGGCGTGCCGGTCCTGGCGGTCTGCGGCCGGGTCTCCCTGCCCCCTACGGCCCTGCGGGCCGCCGGCATCCAGCGCGCCTACGCCTTGACCGACCTCGAATCGGACCTGTCACGCTGCGTGTCCGAAGCGGGGCCGCTCCTGGAGCGGCTGGCGGAGTGTGTCGCGACGGATTACCTGCGGTAAGCGGCAGGGACGTTCTCGGGCCCGCCCTTGCCGTCTGCGGCGGCGAGCGCCCTGCGGGCGCGTCCTCAAACGCCGGACGGGCTGGTTTTGGCTGAGCCCGGCGGACATCAAGCCGTCTGTGTTTGAGGACACCACTGGGCTCAGCCCAATCAAGCCCGTCCGGCGTTTGAGGACACCGCCGCGCAGCGGTGGTGCGGACGACACGGCCCGCAGGCGGCGCGGCCGCCCCCCCCAAACGCCAAACGGGGTGCCCCGAATCACAAGGATTCGGGGCACCCCACTCGGAGGAAAAGCCCGTGCCGTCGCCGCTAAGGCAACTGCGCCGCCCGCGCTTCGCGGCGGTTGTCGCGGAACGTGTTCACGCGGCGGGCCGTCGCGAAGAGCGGGATCACCGCGCCCAGGACGACCTGGAGCGCGCAGCCCGTCTGGAGGAGGAGCTCGCCGCCGGGGGCGTCGAAGGCCCAGGCCGCCAGCAGGCCCATGCTCAGCACGATCCAGCTCAGCATCGCCACCGCGAGGCGTCCCCGCGGCTTGGGGTACTCGACCCGGCTCACCATCAGCCACGCCACGCCCACGATCGCCAGCAGCGTCGGGACGAAGGGCAGCTCCAGCAGCACGATCGAGACGACCGTCAGTGCCCCGAAGGGGCTCGGCATTCCCTGGAAGATCCCGTCCCGCAGCTGGACGCACGAGAAGCGCGCCAGACGCAGGACGACCGCCAGCAGCACCACGACGGCCGCGACCGCCGAGACGCGCTGGTGCGCGTCGTCGGCGACCATGCCCCAGACCACCACGAAATACGCGGGGGCCAGGCCGAAGCTGATCAGGTCCGACAGATTGTCCAGTTCCGCGCCCATCGCCGAGCTGCGCAGCTTCCGTGCCACGAGCCCGTCGAAGAGGTCGAACACCGACGCGAGGAGCATCAGTATCACCGCGGTGGCGGCGCTGTGGCGGGCCATGCCGCCGTCCTCGTTGCCCGTCAGATGCGGGATGAGGACACCGGTGGTGGTGAAGTACACCGCCATGAAGCCACAGATGGCGTTACCGAGAGTGAGCGTGTCCGCTATCGACAGCCGCGTGGACAGCGGCATGTCGACCTCGTCCTCAGCCGCCTCGGCCTCGGGCACCCAGGAAGCCTGTGTGTCCTGATCAATCACGGTCAAGGCGTGTCACCCCCGCCATGGTGGGCTGGCCGACCTCGACCGCGACCTCGATCCCGGCCGGGAGGTAGACGTCGACGCGCGAACCGAAGCGGATCAGGCCGATCCGCTCGCCCTGCTCCACCTTCGTGCCCTGCGGCACGTACGGGACGATCCGACGGGCGACGGCACCGGCGATCTGCACCATCTCGATGTCGCCGAGCTCGGTGTCGAAGTGCCAGTGGACGCGCTCGTTGTTCTCGCTCTCCTTGTTGAACGCCGGGACGAACCCGCCGGGGATGTGCTCCACGGACGTCACCGTGCCGGCCAGCGGCGCGCGGTTGACGTGGACGTTCAGCGGGCTCATGAAGATCGCGACGCGGGTGCGCCCGTCCTTCCACGGCATGATGCTCTGCACCACGCCGTCGGCCGGGGAGATGACCCGACCCTGGGTGATCTCGCGATCGGGGTCGCGGAAAAACCACAGCATGCCCGCCGCGAGCGCGGTGGTGGGCACGGCCAGCGCCGCCCAGCGACCGGAGCGCCGGGCGCGGCTGAGACTGACCGCCGCCGTGGCGACGGTCGGGAGGAGCCACGGCGATGCTCCGCGCGCGAGGCGTACGCCAGCAAGGCTGTCGCGTGGTGCAGAGGAAGAGCTGTGGGGCATGGGTGACCTTCGTAGCGGAGGGTGCCGCGTAACGATTGGGGGACGGCGGCTTTCCGGGGATGCTATCGGTTGCGGGTGGCAACTGGCCAAGCGCCAGGGCCAGTCGATGACCGAAGTTCGATGACTGGGTGTGATCTTCTTCTCGGTCAAACAACCCCTAATTGGGACAATCAGCCCTGGAGTCGGTACTCCTCCAGTAGCCGCCGCCCAATGATCATTTTCTGGATCTCGGCCGTGCCTTCGCCGATGAGCAGCATCGGAGCCTCCCGGTAGAGGCGCTCGATCTCGTACTCCTTGGAGAAGCCGTAGCCGCCATGGATGCGGAACGCGTCCTCGACCACTTCCTTGCAGTACTCCGACGCGAGGTACTTGGCCATTCCGGCCTCGAGGTCATTGCGCTGTCCCGAGTCCTTCTTGCGTGCCGCGTTCACCATCATCGCATGCGCCGCTTCGACCTTTGTCCCCATTTCGGCCAGTTTGAATTGAATGGCCTGGTGTTGCGCGATGGGTTTTCCGAAGGTCTGCCGCTGCTGGGCGTAGGAAACACCCAGCTCGAAGGCGCGCTGAGCGACGCCGCAACCACGCGCGGCGACATTGACGCGGCCGACCTCCACGCCGTCCATCATTTGGTAAAAACCCCGGCCGGTGGTCCCGCCGAGCACCCGGTTCGCCGGCACCCGCAGGCCATCCATGATCAATTCGGTGGTGTCGACACCCTTGTAGCCCATTTTGTCGATCTTTCCGGGAATGGTCAGACCCGGCTTGACCTGCCCGAATCCCGGTTCCTTCTCGACGAGGAAGGTGGTCATCGACTTGTGCGGCGCGGTGCCCGCCGGATGACCCTCGTCCGTCCGGCAGAGCACGGCCACGAGCGTGGAGGAGCCGCCGTTCGTCAGCCACATCTTCTGGCCGTTGAGCACGTAGTCACCGGAGTCGCCGTCCAGTACGCCCTTCGATGTGATGGCCGACACATCCGAGCCCAGGCCCGGCTCGGACATCGAGAACGCGCCCCGCACCTCACCGGTGGCCATCCGGGGCAGGAAGTGCTCCCGCTGCTCCTGCGTGCCGTGCTGCTTGAGCATGTAGGCGACGATGAAGTGCGTATTGATGATTCCCGACACACTCATCCAGCCGCGCGCGATCTCCTCGACGCACAGTGCGTATGTGAGAAGCGACTCACCCAGGCCGCCGTACTCCTCCGGGATCATCAGCCCGAAGAGGCCGAGTTCCTTGAGGCCCTCGACTATCCGGGTCGGGTACTCGTCGCGGTGCTCCAGCTCGGTCGCGACCGGGATGATCTCTTTGTCGACGAATTCACGGACCGTGGCGAGGATTTCCCGCTGGATGTCCGTCAGACCGTCGGTCTGCGCGAGGCGTCGCATCTCACTTCTCCCGGGTGATCGGCTCGGGGCGGCCGGGCTGCTCTCCGCCGCGCTCCTCGATGTACGTGGCGGTGGGCACCATCACCTTGCGCCGGAAGACACAGACGACGGTTCCGTCCTGCTTGTAGCCCTTGGTCTCGACATACACGATGCCGCGGTCGTTCTTGGACTTCGAGGGCGTCTTGTCCAGCACGGTCGTCTCGCCGTAGAGGGTGTCGCCGTGGAAGGTCGGCGCGATGTGCTTCAGCGACTCCACCTCCAGATTGGCGATCGCCTTGCCCGAGACATCGGGGACGGACATGCCCAGCAGCAGCGAGTAGATGTAATTGCCGACCACGACGTTCTCGCCGAAATCGGTCGTCTTCTCCGCGTAGTTGCTGTCCATGTGCAGCGGATGGTGATTCATCGTGAGCAGACAGAAGAGGTGGTCGTCGTATTCGGTGACCGTCTTGCCGGGCCAGTGCTTGTAGACATCGCCGACGGTGAACTCTTCATAGGTGCGGCCGAACTGCATCGTGCTCATGCCTCCGGAACTTCGAACTTGGACGTACGGGTCATGCCCGCCGCGCGGCCCTTGCCGGAGACGACCAGTGCCATCTTCCGGCTGGCCTCGTCGATCATCTCGTCGCCGAGCATGGCCGAGCCCTTCTTGCCGCCCGCCTCGGAGGTGCAGTACTCGTACGCGTCCAGGATCAGCTCGGCGTGGTCGTAGTCCTCCTGCGACGGCGAGAAGATCTCGTTCGCCAGCTCCACCTGGTCCGGGTGCAGCACCCACTTGCCGTCGAAGCCCAGCGCGGCGGCGCGGCCGGCCACCTCGCGGTAGCCCTCGGAGTTACGAATCTGAAGGTAAGGACCGTCGATCGCCTGGAGATCGTTGGCGCGGGCCGCCATCAAAATGCGCATCAGGATGTAGTGATAGGCGTCCGCGCCATAGCCGGGGGGCTGGTGGCCGACGACGAGGGACTTCATGTTGATGGAGGCCATGAAGTCGGCCGGGCCGAAGATGATCGTCTCGACACGCGGCGACGCGGCGGCGATGTCGTCGACGTTGATCAGGCCCTTGGCGTTCTCGATCTGCGCCTCGATGCCGATGAGCCCGACCTCGAAGCCCATGGTCTTCTCGATCTGCGTCAGCAGCAGGTCCAGGGCGACGATCTGCTGGGCGTCCTGCACCTTCGGCAGCATGATGCAGTCGAGGTTCGGGCCGGCGCCCTCCACGACCGTGACGACGTCGCGGTACGTCCAGTGCGTCGTCCAGTCGTTGACCCGTACGACCCTGGTCTTGCCCGTCCAGTCGCCGTTGTTGAGCGCGTCGACGATGGTGTGCCGGGCCCCCTCCTTGGCGAGCGGCGCGCAGGCGTCCTCCAGGTCGAGGAAGACCTGGTCGGCCGCCAGGCCCTGCGCCTTCTCCAGGAACCGCGGGTTGCTGCCGGGGACGGCGAGGCAGGAGCGGCGCGGCCGCAGACGGTTGGGCGTGGTCATGCGGGGACCTCCAGAGGGTCGAGGTGGTTCGCTTTCCGGATCTCGTCGACGATACGGCCGATGATCTCCGTGATACCGAAGTCCTTGGGTGTGAAAACGGCCGCGACACCCGCCGCCCGCAGGGCGACGGCGTCCGCGGACGGGATGATGCCACCGACGATGACCGGGACCTCGTCCGCCCCCGTGCTCCGCAGCCGGGTCAGCACGTCCGGCACCAGCTCGGCGTGCGAACCCGAGAGGATCGACAGGCCGACGCAGTGCACGTCCTCCGCGACGGCCGCCGAGACGATCTGCTCCGGGGTGAGCCGGATGCCCTGGTAGACCACCTCGAAGCCGGCGTCGCGGGCCCGTACGGCGATCTGCTCGGCGCCGTTGGAGTGCCCGTCCAGGCCGGGCTTGCCGACCAGCAGGCGCAGCTTGCCGCTGCCCAGCTCCTCGGCGGTACGGGCGACCTTGGTGCGGACGGCGGCGAGCGGGGTGCCCGCCTCCGCGGTGACGGCCACCGGGGCGCTGCTCACGCCCGTGGGGGCGCGGAACTCGCCGAAGACGTCCCGCAGCGCCCAGGCCCACTCGCCGGTCGTCACGCCGGCGCGTACGCACTCCACGGTGGCGGGCATGAGGTTCTCGATGCCCGCCGCCGCCTTCTTCAGCGCCGACAGCGACTCCTGCGCGCGGCCCTCGTCGCGGTCGTCGCGCCAGCGGTGCAGGGACGCCACGACGCGGGCCTCGTTCGCCGGGTCGACCGTCATGATCGCGGTGTCGAGATCGGCGGTGAGCGGGTTGGGCTCGGTGGACACGTGGCAGTTGACGCCGACGATCTTCTCCTCGCCGGCCTCGATCCGGGCCCGCCGCTCGGCGTGCGAGGAGACGAGCTGGGACTTCAGGTAGCCGGACTCGACGGCCGCCATCGCGCCGCCCATCCGCTCGATGCGCTCCATCTCGGCGAGGCACTCGGTGACCAGCTCCGTCACCTTCGCCTCGATGACGTGCGAGCCGGCGAAGATGTCCTCGTACTCCAGCAGGTCGCTCTCGAGGGCGAGGACCTGCTGGATGCGCAGCGACCACTGCTGGTCCCAGGGGCGGGGCAGGCCCAGCGCCTCGTTCCAGGCCGGCAGCTGCACGGCGCGGGCGCGCGCGTCCTTGGAGAGGGTGACGGCCAGCATCTCCAGGACGATGCGCTGGACGTTGTTCTCCGGCTGCGCCTCGGTCAGACCCAGGGAGTTGACCTGGACGCCGTAGCGGAAGCGGCGCTGCTTGGGGTCCTCGATGCCGTAGCGCTCCCGCGTGACCTGGTCCCAGATGCGCCCGAAGGCGCGCATCTTGCACATCTCCTCGACGAACCGGACACCCGCGTTCACGAAGAACGAGATGCGGGCGACGACCTCGCCCTTGCGGTCCTCCGCGATCTGGCCCGACGCGAACACCGCGTCGAGCACGGCGATCGCGGTGGACATCGCGTAGGAGATCTCCTGGACCGGCGTGGCGCCCGCTTCCTGCAGGTGGTAGCTGCAGATGTTGATCGGGTTCCACTTCGGGATGTGGTTCACCGTGTACGTGATCATGTCGGTCGTCAGCCGGAGGGACGGCCCGGGCGGGAAGACGTGCGTGCCCCGGGAGAGGTACTCCTTGACGATGTCGTTCTGGGTCGTCCCCGACAGCCTGGTGATGTCGGCGCCCTGTTCCTCCGCGACCACCTGGTACATCGCCAGCAGCCACATGGCCGTGGCGTTGATGGTCATGGAGGTGTTCATCTGTTCCAGCGGGATGTCCTGGAACAGCCGCCGCATGTCACCGAGATGGGCCACCGGGACCCCGACCCGGCCCACCTCGCCGCGGGCGAGGATGTGGTCGGAGTCGTAGCCGGTCTGCGTCGGCAGGTCGAACGCGACCGAGAGGCCGGTCTGCCCCTTGGCGAGGTTGCGGCGGTAGAGCTCATTGGACGCCTCGGCCGTGGAGTGACCGGCGTAGGTCCGCATGAGCCACGGACGATCCTTGTGACGATCGGTCATGTGTACACGTCTCTCAGACGTTCCGGAATCGGTTGATCGCGTCGATGTGGCGGGCGCGCATTTCGTGGTCGGTGACACCCATGCCCTCCTCGGGCGCGAGCGCGAGGACGCCGACCTTGCCCTGGTGGAGGTTGCGGTGGACGTCGTAGGCGGCCTGACCGGTTTCCTCGAGGGTGTAGGTCTTCGACAGCGTCGGGTGGATCTTCCCCTTGGCGATCAGGCGGTTGGCCTCCCATGCCTCACGGTAGTTGGCGAAGTGGGAGCCGATGATCTTCTTCAGCGACATCCACAGGTAGCGGTTGTCGTATTCGTGCTTGTAGCCGGAGGTGGAGGCGCAGGTGACGATGGTGCCGCCCTTGCGGGTGACGTAGACCGAGGCGCCGAAGGTCTCGCGGCCGGGGTGCTCGAAGACGATGTCCACGTCCTCGCCGCCGGTGAACTCGCGGATGCGCTTGCCCAGGCGCTTCCATTCCCTCGGGTCCTGGGTGTGCTCGTCCTTCCAGAACTTGTAGCCCTCGGCGTTGCGGTCGATGATCGCCTCGGCGCCCATCCGCCGGCAGATCTCGGCCTTCTGGTCGCTGGAGACCACACAGATCGGGGTGGCGCCGCCGGCCAGGGCGAACTGGGTGGCGTACGAGCCGAGTCCGCCGCTCGCGCCCCAGATCAGCACGTTGTCGCCCTGCTTCATGCCGGCGCCGTTGCGGGAGACCAGCTGGCGGTACGCGGTGGAGTTGACCAGCCCCGGCGCCGCGGCCTCCTCCCAGCTCAAGTGCTTGGGCTTGGGCATCAGCTGGTTGGACTTCACCAGCGCGATCTCGGCCAGGCCGCCGAAGTTGGTCTCGAAGCCCCAGATGCGCTGCTCGGGGTCGAGCATGGTGTCGTTGTGTCCTTCGGCGCTCTCCAGCTCCACCGACAGGCAGTGCGCGACCACCTCGTCGCCCGGCTTCCAGGCGTTGACGCCGGGTCCGGTGCGCAGGACCACGCCCGCGAGGTCCGAGCCGATGACGTGGTACGGCAGGTCGTGGCGCTTGCCCAGCGGGGAGGTGCGCCCGTAGCGCTCCAGGAAGGCGAAGGTGGAGACGGGCTCGAAGATCGAGGTCCAGACGGAGTTGTAGTTCACCGAGCTGGCCATCACGGCCACCAGTGCCTCGCCGGGCCCCAGTTCGGGGACCGGCACCTCTTCGATGTGGAGCGACTTCCGCGGATCCTTCTCCCGCGTGGTGAGGCCCTCGAACATCGCGGCCTCGTCCTTGTGCACGGTCACCGCGCGGTAGGACTCGGGGACGGCGAGGGCGGCGAAGTCCTCGGTGGTGCTGTCTGACGCCAGGATCGCGTCGAGTATGTGGTTCACGGTATTGCCTCCGGCGAAGCGCGTCGGGGAACGGCTTGAGGGAACGTCGGGGTGGTGCAGAGGCGGTGCCGTCGGTTCGGCGGGTCGTGCTGAGGGGTCCGGCCGGGCGCGGGTGGTTCTCCCGGCTGTCGCCGGGTGGTGCCCCCCGAGGAGCCTGTGACGCAGGCGGGTCCGGGCGCACGGCGTACCTGTTCGGCACTTGGTGGGGACAGCCGGCGCACGACGGTTGTGTCTGCGCGCCGGCCGCCCGGACACCCACAAGGTATGGCACCGCGTGCCACGCGACAAGACACTGGGTGCCAACAATTTCTCTCAGATGTCATCTCGATGGCACGTATGAGCAACACGTAGTCGGCAGGTGACGCACAATGGCCGCCCCGGTGGGGCGGCCATTGCCTGAAATGGTGAGCTATAGGGGGATTTGAGGCCCGATGGGGTTCAGCCCTTCTTGAGCGCCTTCTCGATGGCCCGCATGACCTCGCCGAGCGGCGCGTCCGTACGGGCCACCGTGACCAGCACCTCGCCCTCGGCCCGCGCCGTGGCGGCCGGGGCGTCGGCGGCCGCCTCCTGGGCGGGCCGGCCGGCGCCGATGCCCGTGCCGAACGTCTCGCGCACGATGGAGAAGGCGTGGTCGAGCTGGGTCTCCACGTCGCCCACGCCGCCGCCGCGCAGCCAGCGCCGCAGCACGTGGTTGTGCGCGGTGACGACGGCGGAGGCGGCGACCTCGGCGAGCAGGGGGTCGTCATCGCCGACGTGGTGGGCGGTCTCGTCGAAGTGGCCCAGGAGGTAGCGGGTGAACAGCCGCTCGTAGCGGGCGACCGAGGCGATCTCCCGCTCGCGGAGCGCGGGCACCTCACGGGTCAGGCGGTAGCGCTCCACGGAGACGGCGGGGGAGGCCGCGTACATCCGCATGACCTCCTTGATCCCCCGGCAGACGGTGTCGAGCGGGTTCTCGTGGGCCGGGGCGGCGTCGAGGACGCCCGCCGCCCGGACGAGGGTGTCGTCGTGGTCGGGGAAGATGGCCTCTTCCTTGGAGCGGAAGTGGCGGAAGAAGGTCCGGCGGGCGACGCCGGCCGCGGCCGCGATCTCGTCGACGGTCGTCGCCTCGTAGCCCTTCGTCGCGAACAGCTCCATCGCGGCCGCGGCGAGTTTGCGGCGCATGGTGAGCCGTTGAGCGGCGGCGCGGCGGCTGCCGGCGCTCTCGGTGCCGGCGTGCGGCTCCCGGGGTTCTTCGACGGCCCCGCGCGTGGAGCGGGCGGCCTTGGCGGGCTGGGACATGTGGGGAACGTAACACGCGTGCGCGGCGGTGTGCCGGGGCGGACCTCCGGCCGGTTCGAGCAGGCCGCCCCAGCCCGGGGTTCCGTCAGGCCTTCGCATACTCGCGGAAGCCGCGGCCCGTCTTCCGGCCCAGGCAGCCCGCCGCCACCAGGTGCTCCAGCAGCGGCGCCGGGGCGAGCCCCGGATCGCGGAACTCCCGGTGCAGGACCTTCTCGATGGCCAGCGAGACATCGAGGCCGACGACGTCGAGGAGCTCGAAGGGGCCCATCGGATAGCCGCCGCCGAGCTTCATCGCGGCGTCGATGTCGTCGAGCGTCGCGTAGTGCTCCTGCACCATCTTCACCGCGTTGTTGAGGTAGGGGAACAGGAGCGCGTTCACGATGAACCCGGCCCGGTCGCCGCAGTCCACGGGGTGCTTGCGGACCCGGGCGCACACCGCGCGGACGGTGGCGTGCGCGTCGTCGGCGGTCAGGACCGTACGCACCACCTCGACGAGCTTCATCGCCGGCGCGGGGTTGAAGAAGTGCATCCCGATCACGTCCTGCGGCCGGGAGGTGGCGCGGGCGCAGGCGACGACGGGCAGCGAGGACGTCGTGGTGGCGAGCACCGCGCCCGGCTTGCAGATCTTGTCGAGCGCGGCGAACAGCTGCTGCTTGACGGCCAGGTCCTCCGCCACCGCCTCGACGGCCAGATCGACGTCCGCGAAGGCGTCGAGCGAGCCCGCCGGGGTGACGGCGGCGAGCGCGGTCTCGCGCTCGGCGGCCGTGAGCCGCCCCTTCTTCACCGACCTGGCCAGCGACGCGGCGATCCGCTCCTTCGCCGCCTCCGCCTTCTCCGGGGTACGGGCCGCGAGCACGACCCGGTAACCGGCCTTGGCGAAGACCTCGGCGATGCCGCTGGCCATCGTGCCCGACCCGGCCACGCCGACGGCCCGCACGTCGCGCACCACCGCACCGCCGTCCCCGGCCGCGCCCGGGGTCCGGTCGTCCGGCACGACGACGGCGGAGTCCCGCGCGTCGTACGTGTAGAACCCGCGGCCCGCCTTGCGGCCGGTCAGTCCCGCCTCGGCGAGCTGGCCCAGGATCGGCGCCGGCGCGTGCAGCCGGTCGTGCGAGGCGGCGTACATCGCCTCCAGGACCGTACGGGCGGTGTCGATGCCGATCAGGTCGAGCAGGGCGAGCGGCCCCATCGGCAGCCCGCAGCCCAGCCGCATCGCCGCGTCGATGTCCTCGCGGGTGGCGTAGCGCGACTCGTACATCGCGGCGGCCTGGTTGAGGTAGCCGAACAGCAGCCCGTCGGCGACGAATCCGGGCCGGTCGCCGACCGCGACCGGCTCCTTGCCCAGCTCGTGGGCGAGCTCGGTGACGGTGGCGACGGCGGCCGGGGCGGTGAGCACCGAGGAGACGATCTCGACCAGCTTCATGGCCGGCGCGGGGTTGAAGAAGTGCAGGCCCAGGACGCGCTCGGGGCGGGCCGAGTCGGCGGCGAGGCGGGTGACGGACAGGGCGTTGGTGCCGGTCGCCAGGATGGTGTCCGGACGCACGATGGCGTCCAGGGCGGTGAAGACCTCATGCTTGAGTGCGTAGTCCTCCGGGACGACCTCGATCACGAGGTCGGCGGCCGCGGCGTCGCGCAGATCGGCGGAGGTGCGGAAGCGGGCGAGCACGGCCTGCCGCTCGGGCTCGGTGATGCGTTCGCGCCGCACCGCGCGGGCGGTGGAGATCTCCAGCGCCCGGACGGCGTGGGCGGCGGCGGCCTCGGAGACGTCGATGCCGATGACCTCGCGGCCGGCCTGGGTGAGCACGTCGGCGATGCCGGTGCCCATGGTGCCGAGGCCGACGACGGCGACGGTGCGGAGGGGAGAAGGGGACGGCTCAGGGGTGGACGGACGGTCCATCGCGAGACTCCAGAAGGTGTTCCCCTTGTGCGGGGGATACGTCGGTTGAGTGAGCGGGCCCTGGCGGACCGCGGCGACCGTGGGATTTCCGGGTACGGGTAAGGAGCGCCCACGGAAAGGGAGTTGATCGACCGGCGGGCCCTGTCCCGGGGCCCTGCCGTCATGACGTTGCCGAACCGACGAACCGACGTCACTGTCTGAGCGAGTGGAGCGAGGGCGGCTGCGTCACCAGGCCGCCCGAGCGGGTGTGCCGCTCTTGCCGGGAGATTAACTCACGGGTAACCAAGAGCGCCAGGGGTCGAGCGCGCGACTTACGATGTGGTCCAGGCCACTCGGGGAGGAGAGCGGGCAATGGAAGACGAATTTCGCGCGCTGTTGAAGCGGGTACGCGCCGAACTGGCCGGCCCGGCCGAGTTCGCGGCCTTCGAGGAGCTCCTCGCGCTCGTCCGCGCGGGCGACCCCGGCCCCCGCGGTGACCGCCGGGCCCGGCGTCGCGACGAGCTCGCCACGATCCTGGTGGCCGACGAACAACCGCTCTGGGCGCGGGAGATCGCCGCCTTCGCCCTCGGCGCGGAGGGCGACCGCCGCGCCTTCGAGACCCTCGTGCTCCTCCTGAACTACCGCGAACCCGTGCGCTGCGCCACCGCCGCCCGCGTCCTGGCCCGCCTCGGCGACCCCCGCACCGCGCGCGCGGCGGCCGCCCTCGCGACGAATCCGCTGCGCACGGCCTACGCCCTCCACCCCGTCCGGCTTCTGACCGAACTGCGCGCCCCGGAGTCCGTGCCCGCGCTGATCTCCACCCTGGAACGCCTGCTGGCCGCCCGCGACCACTGCTGGCCGGTGGCCCGAGCCTGCGTCGAGGGCCTGGGGGCGCTGGGGGACCGCCGGGCGGAGGACGTCCTGGTCGCCGCCCGCCGCCATGATCGCTTACGCGATGTTGCCCACGAAGCGCTGGCACGGCTCGGATAGGAGATGTCCGGTCTGCGGCTGCGGGCCGTCTTTGCCGCCTGCGGCGGCGGGCGCCCTGCGGGCGCGTCCTCAATCGCCGGACGGGCTTGATTTCGGCTGAGCTCAGCCGAAATCAAGCCCGTCCGGCGATTGAGGACACCGCCGCGTAGCGGTGGTGCGGACGACACGGCCCCGGTGGGTCACAGACACGTGTTCGCAAACGGCGACCCCACCCGGATTTGGGCGGGTGTGGCGATGGTGGTTGGCTGTGGCGCGAAGGCAGGTACGCCACAGCACGACGTCCGGGAGGACAAGCCATGGGCCAGGTCGAGGCCACCACGGAGCGGATCATCGCGGCGGACCCGGAGGAGGTGTTCGACGCGCTGGCGGACTACACCGGCACCCGGGCCAAGCTGCTGCCCGAGCACTTCAGCGAGTACGAGGTGCGCAAGGGCGGCGACGGCGAGGGCACCCAGGTGCACTGGAAGCTCCAGGCCACCAGCAAGCGCGTCCGCGACTGTCTGCTGGAGGTCACGGAGCCGACCACCGGGCAGCTGGTCGAGAAGGACCTCAACTCCTCCATGGTCACCACCTGGACCGTCACCCCCGCCGGTGAGGGCAAGGCGAACGTCGTCGTCTCCACCGTCTGGAACGGCGCCGGCGGCATCGGCGGCTTCTTCGAGCGCGCCTTCGCGCCCAAGGGTCTCGCCCGCATCTACGACGCCGTGCTCGCCAAGCTCGCCGCGGAGGTCGAGAAGTAGGGCCGGGAACGGGCCGGACCGGCCCGGGGGAAGCCGAGGATCCGGGCTTCACCGTTTCGAGTGGTTTCCCCGGCGGCGCCACGGTGTGCCGTATGCCTCCGACCGGCGAAAAGCCGCACAGAGGGCACTCTCCGGTCATTCGTCGCGCTTGCTAGCCGTCGTCGCGAAATGCGAGAAAAGGGCGGCGATGCAGGCGCGACGAGGGGAGCGGTACGTGGGCGGGACCACACGCGGGACCACCTTGGTGCAGAGCGACGGACCACCCGGCGCCCGGCTCGCCGGGCCGCCGCCCGGCCACCGGCCCGCCGTCGCACCCGAGCCGGCCCCGGCCTCGCGGGAACCCCGGCTCGGCCCCGCCCGGGTGCGCCTGGTCTTCACGGGGCTGCTGCTCGCCCTGCTCCTCGCCGCGCTGGACCAGACCATCGTGGCCACCGCGCTGCCGAAGATCGTCGGAGAGCTGCACGGCCTGGACCGGATGTCCTGGGCCGTCACGGCCTATCTGCTCAGCTCCACCGCCGTCCTGCCGGTCTACGGCAAGCTCGGCGACCTCTTCGGCCGCAAGGGCCTCTTCCTCTTCTCGATCGTCGTCTTCGTCGCCGGCTCCGCGCTCGCCGGCCGGGCCGCCACCATGGACCAGCTCATCGCCGTCCGCGTGGTCCAGGGCATCGGCGGCGGCGGACTGATGATCGGCGTCCAGGCGATCATCGCCGACATCGTCCCGCCCCGGGAACGCGGCCGCTTCATGGGCGTCATCGGCGCCGCCTTCGGCCTCGCCTCCGTCGCCGGCCCGCTGCTCGGCGGCTTCTGCACCGACCACGCCTCCTGGCGCTGGTGCTTCTACCTCAACATCCCGGTCGGCCTGGTCACCTTCGCCGTCGTCGCCCTCGGCCTCAAGCTGCCCCGGCCCCGGCGCCGGGCACGGTTCGACGCCGTCGGCGCCCTGCTGCTCATGGTCTTCTCGACCTGCCTGGTGCTGCTGACCACCTGGGGCGGCACGGAGTACGAGTGGAGGTCCCGCGTCATCCTCGGCCTCGCCGCCGGCGCGGTCGGCACCGCGCTGCTGTTCCTCGCGGTCGAGAACGTCGTTGCAGAACCGATTATCCCACCGCGGCTCTTCCGTGATCCGGTCTTCACCGTCTGCGGACTCATGGGCGCGGCGGTCGGCCTCGCCCTCTTCGGCGCCGCCAGCTACCTGCCGACCTTCCTCCAGATGGTCGACGGCGCCGACGCCACCGAGTCGGGGCTGCTGATGCTGCCGATGATGGGCGGCGTCGTCCTCGCCTCGCTCGTCACCGGCCAGCTCATCAGCCGCACCGGCCGCTACAAGCTCTTCCCCGTCCTCGGCGGCGCCATCGCCTCGGTGGGCATGTACCTGCTCTCGCATCTCGACACCGACACCGAACGGGCCGTCTACAGCGCGTGGATGGGCATCCTCGGCATCGGCGTCGGACTCGCGCTGCCGGTCCTCGTCCTCGCGGTGCAGAACTCCGTCAGCCCCGCCGACCTCGGCACCGCCACCAGCGCCAACAACTACTTCCGCCAGATCGGCGGTTCCGTCGGCGCGGCGGTCTTCGGCACCCTCTTCGCCCGCCGCCTCACCGACCGGCTCGCCGACGAACTGCCGCACCGGGCCGGCCTGCCCGCGCCCGACTCCCTGACCCCGCAGCTGGTCCACGCGCTGCCCGCGGCCCTGCGCGACAGCTACGTACGGGCGTACGCCGACGCCATGCCACGGCTGTTCCTCTATCTCGTACCGGTGCTCATCCTCGGCTTTCTACTCGCCTTCCTGCTGAAAGAGAAACCCCTGGTGTCCCACAACGCATCCGAAGCCCCAGTCATCCCGTCCGCGCGCCCCGCGCCGCCGGAGGAGGCGCCCCTGCCCCCCGCGGCCTTCGTCGCGGGCATCCCCGTCACGGGCACGGTCCAGCACCCGGACGGCACCACCGTCCCGCGTGCCGCCCTGACCCTCATCGACGTCCGCGGCCAGCAGATCGGGCGCGGTGCGAGCGGTGAGGACGGGCGGTACGCCTTCAGTACCCCCGGCACCGGCTCGTACGTCCTCATCGCCGCCGCCCAGGGCCATCAGCCGCAGGCCGTCACCGTCTCCATCGGCGAACGGCCCGTGGAGCTCGACGTCGTCCTCGGCGGCGCCGGCCGCCTCGCCGGCACCGTGCTCACCCCCGACGGCAACCCCGTGCGCGACGCGCTCGTCACCCTCACCAACGTGCACGGCGAGGTCGTCGCGTCCACCCGCACGGCCCGCGAAGGCGGCTATGTGATCTCGGAGTTGGTCGCCGGCGAGTACACCCTCGCCTCCAGCGCCCCCGCCTTCCGGCCCGCCGCCCTGCCGGTGACCGTGCAGTCCTGCCGCGAGACCCGCCAGGACATCGAGCTGGCGGGCGGTGCCGTGCTGCGCGGCGTCGTACGGGCGGGGGCCGGCCGGGTCGTGGAGGACGCCCGCGTCACGCTCCTGGACGCCGCGGGCAACGTCGTCGACTTCGCCACCACCGGAGCCGACGGCGCCTTCCGCTTCGTGGACCTCTCGGCGGGCGAGTACACCGTCATCGCCGCCGGATACCCGCCCGTGGCAACGGTGTTGCAGGTCGCGGGTGGCGGCCGCACCGAACGGGATCTTCAACTGGGCCATTCCGACTAGCCGGTTCCGGCCGGGGTGAGCCGGTACGCGACGTGCGCCGGGGGGCGTGGAGGCCCCCCGGCGCACGGCATCTTCGCCAATGGCTCCCGCCCGGACCGTCCCGGGCCCTACGGTGGTAGTGGTGGCGCAGATCTTGCGTACGCGTACGAAGGAGCAACCGCCCATGGACCGTGGCAGGCCGGATCCCGTACCCGCGCAGCGGCGAGCAGCCCCAGGACGGATCCCGCTCGCGGTGGCCGTGGTCGACTTCGCCGGGCTGGTGACGCACTGGAGCAGCGGCGCCCGCAGGCTGTTCGGCCACACCCGCGAGGAGGCCGTCGGGAGCGCCGCCACCGATCTGATGCCCGTGAGCGGCGCGCTGTCAGCGGCCCACGGCTATCCCAGCTGCGGCCGGGCCCGGCTCACCGACTCCGGGCGCGGGCCCGTCGATGTGCTGTGGTGGGCGTATCCCCTGGTCGGATCCGGCCCGGAACGGCTGCTCGTACTGGCCTCCGACGCCGGTGACCCGGACGGCGGCGCCGACGGCCGGCTGTCACCGGCCTTCGCCCCGCACACCGACTTCCCCGAAGCCGCGCGGCTCGCCGGCCGGCTGCCCGACATCCTGCCCAGCATGGGCCCCGCCATGAGCGGACGCATCGCCGAGCAGGTACTCGAACTGGGCTACCCCGTCCTGGAGATCAACCACAGCGAGCGCCTCCCCGTCACCCCCGACTGGGGCCTGCCGAAGTACGTCGAGCGCCGGTCCCGGCGGACGGCGGCCGCCGCCGGCGGGGACGCCGTGCCTCCCGCGGGCGACGCGGATCTCGCACCGGACCTCGAATACGCCGCCGTGCGCGAGCGCCTGGAGTTCCTCAACGAGGTCAGCGGCGGCATCGGCACCTCCCTGGACCTGGAGCGCACCATCCGCGAGGTCACCAGCGCCGCCGTGCCGCGCTTCACCGACTTCGCCGGTACGCACCTGCGCGCCGCCGTCCTGGCCGGCGAGGGCTTCCCCGACGGCCCGCCCGACGTCACCACCGTCTGGCACCGCGTCTGGGTCGAGCACAACGACGAACCCGGCCGCTGGGACGACACCGTCCCCGTCGGCGAGGCCATCGCCTTCCCCGAGCACACGCCGTTCTTCCAGTGCATGGTCACCGGTGAGCCCGTGCTCATCCCGCGCATCAGCGAGGAGCTGGGCAACCGCATCTCCGGACAGTTCGAGAAGCGCGACCTGCGGCCCCTGATCAACGGCCGCTCCATGCTGGTCGTCCCGCTCAAGGCGCGCAACGTCGTCCTCGGCTTCATGGTCCTCATGCGGCGCGACGGCCGCGAACCCTTCAACGACATGGACCGCACCACCGGCGCCGAACTCGCCGCGCGCGCCGGCCTCGTACTCGACAACGCCCGCATGTACACCTACCAGGAGAACGTCGCCGAGACCCTCCAGGACAGCATGCTGCCGCAGTTCACGCCGCGTATGGCCGGCTGCGACACCGCCACCCGCTATCTGCCCGGCACCCGCCTCGGCCGGGTCGGCGGCGACTGGTTCGACACCATCAAGCTGCCCGGCTCGCGCACCGCGCTCGTCGTCGGCGACGTCATGGGTCACGGCCTCAACGCCGCCGCCATGATGGGCCAGCTGCGCACCGCCGTGCAGACCATGGCCGCCCTCGACCTGCCGCCCGAGCAGCTCCTGCGCAACCTCGACGACCTCGCGCAACGACTCGGCGAGCACTACCTGGCCACGTGCCTGTACGCCGTCTACGACCCGGTCCGCTCGGAGCTGCGCATCGCCAACGCCGGGCACATCCCGCCCGTGCTCGTCCGCGCCGAGGACGGTCGCAGTGAACTGCTGACGCTGCCCACCGGTGCGCCGATAGGGGTGGGCGGGGTGGCGTTCGAGACGGCGAGGGTACGGGTGGCGCCGGGCGACCGGCTGGTGCTGTGCACGGACGGGCTGGTGGAGGTCCGCGGCCAGGACATCGGCACGGGCCTGGCCGCGCTGTGCGAGTCCGCCGCCCACCCGGCCGCGTCCATGGACGACGCCTGCGACACCATCATCCGCGCCCTCAACCCCGCCGACGGCCGCAACGACGACGTGGCGCTGCTGATGGCCCGGCTCAACGGCATCCCGCCGGAGCACGTGGCCCAGTGGCAGCTGGACCGGGAGCCCGCCGCGGCCGGCCGGGCCCGCCGGCTCGTCCGCGACCGGCTGCTGGAGTGGGGTCTGGCGGAGGCGGCCGGGACCACCGAGCTCCTCGTCAGCGAGCTCGTCACCAACGCCGTGCGGCACACCGTTTCCCGCCGGGTGGGGCTGCGGCTGGTGCGTACGGAATCGCTGCTGTGCGAGGTCACCGACGAGGACCACCGGCTCCCGGCGCTGATCGGCGCGGGCCCGGCCGAGGAGTTCGGGCGGGGGCTGAGAGTACTGGGCGGCCTGGCGCGGGAGTGGGGCGCGAGCCATGACAGGGACGGCAAGACGGTCTGGTTCGAACAGTCGTTGATCCGCGCCGCGCGCCCCGGGTCGAACATGGCGTGAAAATCGGCGTCAGGGCCTTGATCGGCCGTGCGACGGGTAGTCAAGACTTCGACGATCCGTCACACGGCCGACCGGGGAGCGGGCATGACCGAAGCACAGCGGTACACCGAGGCTTGGGAAGGGTTCTGGGGGAACACCTCCGACGTGCCGGGCGAGGCGATCTGGGACTCGGACCCCGCGCTGACCGCCGCCCCCCACCTGGACCTGCTCCAGCCGTACGTCGCCGACCCCGGGCTGCCCATCCTCGACCTCGGCTGCGGCAACGGCACCCAGACCCGCCACCTGGCCACCCGCTTCCCGCGCGCCCTCGGCGTGGACCTCTCGCACGCCGCGGTGGAGCTGGCGCGCCGCGCCGACCGGGCCGGCGTCGCGCGGTACGAGCAGCTCGACCTGGCGGACGCGGAGCGGGTACGGGCGCTGCACGAGCGGCTCGGTGACGGCAATGTCTACATGCGGGCCGTGATCCACCAGAGCCGCCCCGAGCACCGGGCCCCGGTCGCGGGCGCCGTGGCGGAGCTGATCGGTACCGCGGGCCGGGCCTTCGTGGTCGAGTTGACTCCGGCGGCCAAGGAGGTGCTCCGGGACCTCGCGGAACAGCCGGGCGGCCCGCCGGAGAAACTCCGGCGGGTGTTCGCGCACGGCCTGACCCCCGCCGAGGCGACCGACGACGAGGTCCCGGCGCTGCTCCGGTCGGCGGGTCTGGAACTCCTCGCCGAAGGGCGCACCGAGCTGGTCATGACGGAGTGCCGCCGCGACGGCACGCGGATCGATCTCCCGGCGCGCTGGTTCGTGGCCGGGCGCGGCTGAGGGCGTACCGGCGCAATCGCCGGACGGACTGCTGTGTTGTGTCCTCAAGCTCCCCCAGCTACCGCTGGGGGTGCCCCCAACAGGCTGAAGCGGCTGAGCCCAGCCGAATCAAGCCCGTCTGGGGGCACCTCCCAGCGGTAGCTGGGGGAGATTGAGGACGCGCCCGCAGGGCGCCCGCCGCCGCAGGCGGCAACGACGGCCCGCGGCCGAAGATCCGCCGGACACCGCCTAATGGTGACCGCCCCCGCGGTGGTCGTGCCCGTGGTGACCGTCCCCGTGGTGACCCTGCTCGTGGTGGTCGCGCTCGTGGTGCTCGTGGTGGTGGTCGTAGCGGTGGTGCGTGCGGTTGCCGGAGCCGTTGCCCGAGAGGACGGCGATCTCGTCGACGAGGTGGCTCAGCGGGTCGTCGCCGTCGTTGATCGTGGAGGTGTCGGTGCACTGCTGCTGTTGCTGCGAGGTGAGGACCGGGATGTCCTGGAGGCCGATGTTGATCAGCAGGAGCGACTGGAGTCCGAGCTTCCCGATCGGCACGCACAGCTTGTTGAGGCTGCCCTGCACCCCGCTCATCTGCGGGCTGGCGTGTCCACCGGTCACGGTGTTCCCGTAGCCGGTCCTCGCGCCGTTGCCGTTCGCGACGTCCTGGCCGTCCCCGGCGGCGAGGACGGGAGCGGTGGCCATGGTGGCGGCGGCGGCCGTGAGAGCGACTGTCGCGCATACCTTCTTGAGCACGGGCGTGCCTTTCGAGCGTGGGGTTGCTGCCGGGTGGGGATTGACCTGAGCAACTCCGGTAAAGTCATGCGGTTCCGAACCCTCACCCATTCGTCGCATTTACGTCACTTATGGTCAAGTCGGGCAGGGGGTGGTCCGTGCGTGTCCTGACGATCGGCCGGTCGTTCAAGTCGTAAAAGCCCACCGCCTTCTTGGAGGAGACCCGATGCGCCGAGCTCTTGCCGCCGCCACCCTTGCCGCAGCCGCCCTGGCAGCCGGATCGACCGCCGCCGCGCACGCCGCCGAACTGCCGGCGGCACCGGATCTCGGCGGGTTGAGCGCCGTCGACCCCGGCACCCTGGGTGCCACCGTGGACGGGGCGGCGCAGAAGGCGACGGGACTCGCCGGAGACGCCGGGAGCAAGGCCGTGAAGAAGGCCGTACCGGTGGCGGGCGGGGCGGTCGGCCCGACCGTGAAGGCCACCGGTGATGTCGCGGGGCCGGCCGGCGAGATCCTCGGTGGGACCGCGAAGGCGGCCGCCGAGGGCGGCTTGCCGACCGGTGGTCTGCCGACGGACTCGCTCCCGGTGAAGAGCCTGCCCCTGAGCTGACGCGGACTTCGCGCCGGGGTGTGGCGGGCGATCGCCGCGCGATCGAGCGGCCACGCCCCGGCCGAGCCGCTCGCCGCGCGTCCTCCGCCACGACCCCGCCGACCCCACTCCCTCCGTGGGCGGGCCCCTGCTCTCGCGCGGTGCTGCCGGCCCCCGCGGCGGGTTGACGGAGCGTTACCGGCCGCTCGTCACCCAAGTGCTGTACAAGCAGGCGGCGATGAGCGCGGCCATACAGGTGATCACCAGCCAGGAGCCGAGGCCCGTGTGACGCCCCCGGGGGACACGGCGCGACCCCACGCGCCGTGCCGGCCGCGGGTTGTGCGGCGCGGGGTCGGAGGCGGTCTCGGCGAGCAGGCGGCGGCAGGCGGCGGCGAGCTCGCTCGTCCCGGCGGAGAGCGGCACGACCGCCTCCGAGCGCGCGGGGGCGGTCGTACCCCCGTCGAGGATGCGGCCCGCGCGGACGAGGATCTCGTCATGGCCCCCCGCGGGAGCCAGGCTGATCCACCGCTGTACGTGCTCCCCCCGGATGACCACGTGCCCGGACCTGTCCCGGTACACGATGTGTTCCCGCCACAACACCTCGGCCAGCTCGACCGCGGTCTCTCTCAGTCTCGCCCTCATGTCCTCTCCCCCTCCACCGTCCGACAATCGAACAAATATCTCATGGCCGGTTCGGTGTCGGATGCCCCCTTCCCCCGACCGCCGCGCGCGCCGCCGTCCGACAACTCCCCTCCGCACCGGTGCGCCGCCACCCCGCCTGCGATAGAACGGGTGAATGGTGAAGATCCTGATCTCCGCGGACATGGAAGGCGTCACCGGCGTCACCTGGCCCGCCGACGTGCTGCCCGGGGCATCGCAGTGGGAGCGGTGCCGGCACCTGTTCACCTCCGACGTGAACGCGGCGATCGCCGGGTTCTTCGACGGTGGCGCCGACGAGGTGGTCGTCAATGAGGCGCACTGGTCCATGCGCAATCTGCTGCTGGAGAAGCTCGACGAACGGGCGCAGATGCTCACCGGGAAGCACAAGAGCCTGAGCATGGTCGAGGGGGTGCAGCACGGCGACGTGGACGGTGTCGCGTTCGTCGGCTACCACGCGGCGGCGGGTGCCGAGGGGGTGCTCGCGCACACCTACCTGGCCAACTCCCTCACCGGCGTGTGGGTGGGCGGCGCGCGCGCCAGCGAGGGGTTGCTCAACTCTCTGGTCGTCGCGGAATACGGTGTGCCCGTGGTGCTGGTGACCGGGGACGACCGGACCTGTGAGGACGCCAAGGGGTATGCCCCCGGGGCGCCTTCGGTCGCCGTCAAGGACTATGTCTCGCGGTACGCGGCGGTGTGCCGCACCCCCGCCCGCACGGCCGCCGACATCCGGGCCGCGGCCCGGGAGGGGGCCGCGCTGGCGGTGCGGTACGAGCCGGTGCGGGGCGGGCCGTTCACGGTGGAGATGGAGTTCGACGCCGAGCACCTGGCCGGTCAGGCCACCTGTGTGCCGGGTGTCGAGCAGTGCGGTGAGCGCCGGGTCTCCTACACCACGCCGACCATGTACGAGGGCATCCGCGCCTTCAAGGCGGTCACCACCGTCGTGTCGGCCGCGGTGGAGGAGCAATATGGCTGAGGAACGCGATGACTGACACCGGCGTGCTGTCCGAGGAGCGGATCGACGATCAGGCGCTGGACGAGGCGGTGCGGTTCACCTCGGAGCTGATCCGTATCGACACCACCAACCGGGGCGACGGGGACTGCCGGGAGCGGCCCGCCGCCGAGTACGTGGCGGGGAAGCTGGACGAGGCGGGCATCGAGGCGACGCTGCTGGAGAAGGCGCCGGGCCGGACGAACGTCGTCGCCCGGATCCGGGGCGCCGACCCGGACGCGGACGCCCTGCTCGTCCACGGCCACCTGGACGTGGTGCCGGCCGATCCGGCCGAGTGGACCGTCGACCCCTTCTCCGGCGAGATCCGCGACGGGGTGGTCTGGGGCCGGGGCGCCGTCGACATGAAGAACACCGACGCGATGGTCCTGGCGATCGTACGGGCCTGGGCGCGCGCCGGGGTGCGGCCGCCGAGGGACATCGTGCTGGCCTTCACCGCCGACGAGGAGGACACCGGAGACGTCGGTTCGGGGTTCCTCGCCGACAAGCACGCCGGGCTGTTCGAGGGCTGCACCATCGGCATCGGCGAGTCCGGCGGGTACACCTTCCACGGCGCCGGGGGCCTGCGGCTCTACCCGGTGGCGGCGGGGGAGCGCGGCACGGCCTGGCTCAGACTCACCGCGCACGGCACCGCCGGCCACGGCTCGAAGGTCAACGGCGACAACGCGGTCAGCCATCTGGCGGCCGCCGTCGACCGGATCGGCGCCTACCGGTGGCCGGTGCGGCTGACCCCCACTGTGCGGGCCGCGCTGACGGCCATCGCTGCCGCGCAGGGCATCGAGGCCGACCCGGACGCGCCCGGCTTCGACGTCGACGAGCTGCTCGACAAGCTCGGCCCGGCCCGTGCGCTGGTCGCCGCGACGGTCCGCAACAGCGCCAACCCGACCATGCTCAAGGCCGGTTACAAGGTCAATGTCATTCCGGGCACGGCCGTCGCCCATGTGGACGGGCGGGTGGTGCCCGGCGGCGAGGAGGAGTTCCTCGCCACGATGGACGAGCTCACCGGGCCGGCGGTGCGGTGGGAGTTCCACCACCGGCACACCTCGCTGGCCGCGCCCGTGGACGCCCCGGTGTTCGCGCGGATGCGGGCGGCCATCGAGCGCTTCGACCCGGAGGGCCGGGTGGTGCCGTACTGCATGTCGGGCGGCACGGACGCCAAGCAGTTCGCCCGCCTGGGCATCACCGGCTACGGCTTCGCCCCGCTGCGACTGCCCCCCGGCTTCGACTACCAGCCGCTCTTCCACGGCGTCGACGAACGGGTGCCCGCCGAGGCACTGCACTTCGGCACCCGGGTGCTGGATCATTTCCTGATGGACCGTCCTGAGGAGGCGTAGCAATCATGGTGTCCACGGCGCCCTACGGAGCGTGGCAGTCGCCGATCCACGCCGAGCTCGCCGCGTCGCACGGCGGCCGGCCGGACTTCGTGGCCACGGTCGGCGACGAGGTGTGGTGGGTGGCGCCGCGCCCGGTGGAGGCCGGCCGCTTCACGCTGGTGCGGCGGCGGGCCGACGGCACGGAGGCGTCCGTCCTGGCCGCGCCGTGGAACGTCCGCAACCGCCTCTTCGAGTACGGCGGCTGCCCCTGGGCGGCGACGGCCCGGGAGGCCGGCGGCCCGCTGGTGGTCTTCACGCACTTCACCGACCAGCGGCTCTACGCCTACGAGCCCGACGCGCCCGGCGCCGTGCCCCGGCCCCTGACGCCGCTCTCGCCGGTCGGCGGCGGGCTGCGCTGGGCGGACCCCCTCCCGCGCCCGGAGCTCGGCGAAGTGTGGTGCGTGCTGGAGGAGTTCACGGGCGAGGGGCCCGGCGATGTGCGCCGGACGATCGTGGCGGTGCCCCTGGACGGCTCGGCGGCCGCCGACCGCCGCGCGGTGCGCGAGCTGTCGGACGACCGGCACCGCTTCGTCACCGGCCCCAGGCTCTCCCCGGACGGCCGGCAGGTGGCCTGGATCGCCTGGGACCACCCCCGCATGCCCTGGGAGGGCACCGAACTCAAGGTCGCCCAGGTCACCGAGGACGGGCGGTTCGCGCGGGCGCGGACCGTCATGGGCGGGCCGGAGGAATCCGTCGCCCAGGTGGAGTGGGCACCGGACGGTTCGCTGATCGCGGCGAGCGACCGTACGGGCTGGTGGAACCTGCACCGCGTGGACCCGGTCACCGGACGCGCGGTCAATCTGTGCCCTCGTGAGGAGGAGTTCGCGGGGCCGCTCTGGGTGCCGGGACTGCGCTGGTTCGCGCCGCTGCCCGGCGGTCCGATCGCCGTCGTGCACGGCCGGGGCGCCGCCGTCCTCGGCGTACTCGACCCCGAGACGGGCGAGGTCGTCGACGCGGCGGGCCCGTGGACCGAGTGGGCGGCCACCCTGACCGTCAGCGGCACCCGCGCCATCGGCGTCGCCGCGAGCCCCCGCAGCGCGTACGAAGTGGTCGAGCTGGACGTCCGCTCCGGCCGGGCCCGCGTCATCGGCGCCCCGCACACCGACCGCGTGGACCCGGCGTACTACCCCGAGCCGCAGATCCGGGTCTTCACCGGCCCCGACGGGCGGGAGATCCACGCCCACCTCTACCCGCCGCACAGCCCTGACCACACGGGGCCGTCCGACGAGCTGCCGCCGTACGTCGTGTGGGCGCACGGCGGTCCCACCGTGCGGATGCCGCTCGTACTCGACCTGGAGATCGCCTACTTCACCTCGCGCGGCATCGGCGTCGCCGAGGTCAACTACGGCGGCTCGACCGGCTACGGGCGCGCCTACCGCGAACGGCTGCGGGAGCGGTGGGGGACGGTCGACGTCGAGGACTGCGCGGCGGTCGCCGAGGCGCTCGCCGAGGAGGGCACGGCCGACCGCGCCCGGCTGGCGATCCGCGGCGGCAGCGCCGGCGGCTGGACGGCGGCGTCCTCGCTGGTGGCCACCGGCCTGTACGCCTGCGGCACCATCCTCTACCCCGTGCTGGACCTGCTGACCTGGGCGAAGGGAGGCACGCACGACTTCGAGTCGCGCTACCTGGACAGCCTGGTGGGCCCGCTCGACGAGGTGCCCGACCGCTACCGGGACCGCTCGCCGCTGTACCGGGCGGACCGGGTCTCGGCCGCCTTCCTGCTGCTCCAGGGGCTGGCGGACCCCATCTGCCCGCCCGAGCAGAGCGAGCGGTTCCTGGAGGCCGTGGCCGGGCGCGGGGTGCCGCACGCGTATCTGACGTTCGAGGGGGAGGGCCACGGCTTCCGCCGGGCCGAGACGAGGGTGCGCGTGCTGCACGCGGAACTCTCGCTGTACGCCCAGACGTTCGGCTTCACCGCGCCCGGTACGCCCGTACTGGAGCTCGTGAAGTGAGCGGTCGCCCCGGCCTCGGGTGAGCAGGGGCGTGCGCCGGGGGCGCCTCCCTATAGGCAAGAGCCTGAGGTTAGCCTAACCTAAGCCTTGTTTCGCGCCCGCGCGCCCGACGCGCGTGGGTGCCGAGGCATGTCCTCAGCCCCTGTGGGCCGTTCACTTCGGTCGAAACGGTCATGTAAGGTAAGCCTTGCCTTAGCTCGAATGGAATCGGGGGAACCGCCGTGCAGCAGTCAGAACTCGCCGGCCGCGTCGCGCTGGTCACCGGCGCCGGCCAGGGCATAGGCGAGGCCGTGACCCGCGCCCTCGTCGAACGGGGAGCGCGCGTGGCGGCCCTGGACCTGACCCCGGACGGCATCAAGGACCTCGAAGCCGAGTACGGGCGGGACACCGTCACCGCCCACACCGCCGACGTCGCCGACAGCTCCGCCGTCGAAGCCGTCGTCGAGGAGGTCGAGCGCACCGTCGGCCCGCTCGCCATCCTCGTCAACGTCGCCGGAGTGCTGCGCACGTCCCCCGTCATCGACATCACCGACGACGTGTGGGAGCACACCTTCGCCGTCAACTCCACCGGCGTCTTCCACACCTCACGGGCCGTCGCCCGCCGCATGAGCGAACGCCGCGCCGGCTGCATCGTCACCGTCGGCTCCAACGCCGCCGGCGTGCCGCGCACCAGCATGGCCGCGTACGCCGCGTCCAAGGCCGCCGCCACGATGTTCACCAAGTGCCTCGGCCTGGAACTGGCCCGCAGCGGAGTGCGCTGCAACGTCGTCTCGCCCGGCTCCACCGACACCGCCATGCAGCGCGGCCTGTGGACCGACGAGCAGGCGCCCGAGCGGGTCGTCGAGGGCGACCCTGCCACCTACCGGGTCGGCATCCCCCTCGGGCGGATCGCCGAACCGGCGGACGTCGCCGACGCGGTGACGTTCCTGGTCTCCGACCGGGCCCGGCACATCACGATGCACGACCTGTACGTCGACGGCGGCGCGACGCTGCGGGCCTGACGGCCCGTCCGCCGCGCTCCTGACCCGGGGGCGCCGCCCCGGCTCCCGGCCGCGCTGAAGCGCGGTGTCCTCGATCGCCGGACGGGCTTGAAAAACCGGAGCTCCGGCCACCCACAAGGCGGCTCGCCCCGCCCACTTCACCACCCCACAAACCCGGTGGGACCCACCGGAGGAACGGAGCAGCAAGGTGACCACGGCTCACCACGTCGCCGACCCGCGAACGGCGTCCGACAGACCCGGCCACCGCACCGTCGGCGCCGCGACCTCGCTGCTCGACGCCTACGAGCCCGGCGACGCCCGCTTCTTCGCGTCCCCCACCCGCACCCTCCTCGCCCGCGGCGTCCGCGCCGAGGTGCCCCACGGTGACACGCCCCTGACCCGGCGCGTCACCGAGACCCTCGACGCCGAACTGCTCGCCGGCAACCCCGCGCCCGTCGTCATCGGCGCCGTGCCCTTCGACCCCGCCGCGGCCGCCTCGCTCGCCGTGCCCGGGACCACCCGGTGGGCCGCGCCGCTCGCCGAGGACCCGCTGATCGCCCTGCCCGCCGCCGCCCCCACGGCCGCCCGCTGGGACATCCGGCCCGTACCCGAGCCCGCCGTCTACGGCGCGGCCGTCGCCGAGGCCGTACGCCGCATGAAGCGCGGCGAATTCGGCAAGGTCGTCCTCGCCCGCACCCTGGAGCTGCGCTCCGACCGCGAAGTGGACCTGCCCGCGCTGCTCCAGCGCCTCGCCCGTCGCGACCCCTCCGGCTACACCTTCGCCGTCCCCTCCGGCCCCGGCCGCACCCTCCTCGGCGCCAGCCCCGAACTCCTCGTCGCCCGCCGCGGCGGCCGGCTCATAGCCAACCCGCTCGCCGGCTCCACGCCCCGCAGCGCCGACCTGGCCGAGGACGTCCGCAGGGCCGCGGCCCTGCTCCGGTCGGAGAAGGACCTCCACGAGCACGCCGTCGTCGTCGACGCCGTCCGCGACGCCCTCGCCCCCTTCGCCCGCGGCCTCGACGTGCCCGCCCGCCCCACGCTGGTGCGCACCGCCGCGATGTGGCACCTGTCCACGACCCTCACCGGCGACCTGGCCGACCCCGCCGTCTCCGCCCTGGAACTGGCCTCCGCCCTCCAGCCCACCCCGGCCGTCTGCGGCACCCCCACCGATGTCGCCCGCGAGGTCATCGGGGAGCTGGAGCCCTTCGACCGCGGCGCCTACACCGGCATGGTCGGCTGGAGCGACGCGAGCGGCGACGGCGAATGGGTCGTCACCATCCGCTGCGCCGAGGCCGAGGGGCGCACCCTGCGGTTGTTCGCCGGCGCCGGCGTCGTCGAGCAGTCCTCGCCGGAGTCCGAGACCGCCGAGACCGCCGCCAAGTTCCGTACGTTCCTCGACGCCGTCGGCGCCGACCAGCAGGAGACCGGCCGATGAGCCCGCAGGCCCTCACCCAGGACGCCCCCGCCCACCCCGCCGAGTACGCCGAGCGCTACCGCGCCGCCGGCTACTGGCGCGGCGAGACCTTCGGACGGATGCTCCGCGAGCGCGCGGCGGCCCACCCGGACCGGATCGCGATCGTCGACCCCGCCGGTGAGCGCCGGGCCTGGACGTACGGCGAGCTCGACGAGCGCGCCGACCGGCTCGCCGCCGGCTTCCTGGACCGCGGCATCGCCAAGGGCGACCGGGTCGTCGTCCAGCTGCCGAACGTCGCCGAGTTCTTCGAGGTCGTCTTCGCGCTCTTCCGCATCGGCGCCCTGCCCGTCTTCGCGCTGCCCGCGCACCGCGAGAGCGAGATCCGCCACTTCTGCGCGTTCACCGAGGCCGTCGCCTACGTCATCCCCGACGTCGCCGCCGGCTTCGACCACCGCGAACTGGCCACGAAGGTACGCGCCGAGGTCGCCACCCTGCGCCACGTCTTCGTCGTGGGCGAACCGGGCGAGCACACCGCGCTGCGCGACGTGCCCCGCGACACCGCCCCCCTCCAGGACGGCCCGGCCCCCGACGACCTGGCCTTCCTCCAGCTCTCCGGCGGCTCCACCGGCGTGCCCAAGCTCATCCCGCGCACCCACGACGACTACATCTACTCCCTGCGGGGCTCCAACGAGATCTGCGCGGTGGACGAGAACAGCGTCTACCTCTGCGCGCTGCCGGCCGCCCACAACTTCCCGCTGAGCTCCCCGGGCACGCTCGGCGCGCTCCATGCCGGCGCCCGCGTCGTCCTCGCCCCGCAGCCGAGCCCCGACGTCGCCTTTCCGCTGATCGAGCGCGAGGGCGTCACCATCACCGGGCTCGTACCGCCGCTCGCGCTGGTGTGGACGGAGGCCGCGGCGAGCACCCCGCACGACCTCTCCAGCCTCGATGTGCTGCTCGTCGGCGGCGCGAAGTTCAGCGAGGAGGCCGCCCGGCGGGTGACGCCCGCCCTCGGCTGCACGCTCCAGCAGGTCTTCGGCATGGCGGAGGGCCTGGTGAACTACACCCGGCTCGACGACCCGTACGAGACCATCGTGACCACCCAGGGCCGCCCCATCTCGCCCGACGACGAGATCCGCGTCGTCGACGACGCCGACGCCGACCTGCCCGTCGGCGCCACCGGCCACCTGCTGACCCGCGGCCCGTACACCATCCGCGGTTACTGGCGGGCGGCCGAGCACAACGCGACGGCCTTCACCGAGGACGGCTTCTACCGCACCGGCGACATCGTCCGGCGCACGGAGACCGGCCACCTGGTGGTCGAGGGACGGGCCAAGGACCAGATCAACCGGGGCGGCGAGAAGGTCGCCGCCGAGGAGATCGAGAACCACATCCTCGCCCATCCGGCCGTCCACGACGCCGCCGTCGTCTCGATGCCCGACGACTATCTCGGCGAGCGCACCTGCGCCTACGTCGTCCTGCGCGAGGGCGCCGAACCGGTGAGGTCCCCGGCCATCAAGAAGTTCGTCCGCGAGCGCGGCCTGGCCGCCTACAAGGTCCCCGACCGGGTGGAGTTCGTGGAGCGCTTCCCGCAGACGGGTATCGGCAAGGTGTCGAAGAAGGACCTCCGCGCCGCGATCGCCTCCCGGCTGAGCTCCGTGTCACCGCCCCGCTGAGCGGGGCGGCCCCGACGCCGGGCGGCGACCGCCCGCGCCCGGTGACCGAACCACCCCTACGAGGCAGACCTCCCGCACCTGAAAGGCCCTTCATGGCACTGCCGGCCATTGCTCCCTATCCGATGCCCAGCGCGTCCGACCTGCCCGCGAACAAGGTCGACTGGACCGTCGACCCCGACCGGGCCGTGCTGCTCGTGCACGACCTGCAGAACTACTTCCTCGACGCGTTCGAGCCGGGCGCCTCGCCGTTCACCGAGCTCCTCGCCAACGTCGCCGCCGTGAAGAAGGACTGCGAACGCCTCGGCGTCCCGGTCGTCTACTCCGCCCAGCCCGGCGGCCAGAGCGCCGCCGAACGCGGTCTCCAGCAGGACTTCTGGGGCCGCGGCCTGCCCGACGACGCGCACGCCAAGGCCATCGCCGCCGAGGTCGCCCCGGCCGGCGGCGACACGGTCCTGACGAAGTGGAAGTACAGCGCGTTCGTCCGCACCGACCTCGCCGAGCGGATGGCCGCACAGGGCCGCGACCAGCTGATCGTCGTCGGGGTGTACGCGCACATCGGCGTGCTGATGAGCGCCGCCGACGCCTGGATGCGCGACATCCGGCCGTTCCTCGTCGCCGACGCCGTCGCCGACTTCTCCGCCGAGGACCACGCCATGGCCCTGCGCTGGGCCGCCGCCAAGTGCGCCGTGGTGACCACCACCGACCGGCTCTTCGAAGGGGCATGACACTCCGATGGCTCTCACCCTCGAACAGATCCGGGCCGATGTCGCCGACGTCCTCGGCGAGGACCCCGCGGACATCCCCGACGACGAGAACCTCGTCGACTACGGGCTCGACTCGGTGCGCATCATGACCCTCGTCGAGCGCTGGCGCCGCGACCACGGCACGGCGGTCACCTTCGTCGAGCTCGCCGAGCAGCCGGCCATAGAGCAGTGGGCGCCCCTGCTGGGGGCCGGGACGTGAACGTTCGTACGCTCGACCGGCTCACCCCCTCCGGCGCGCGGCCCTCGCCCGCGCCGGAGGGGCTGCCCCTGACCTCGGCCCAGGCGGGCATGTGGTTCGCCCAGGCACTCGACCCGGTCAGCCCGGCCCTCAACACCGCCGAGTACATCGAGATCCACGGCGAGGTGGACCCCGTCCTCTTCGCCGACGCCCTGCACCGCACGGTCGGCGAGGCGGACGCCCTGCGCGTCCGGCTCGCCGACACCGGCGACGGCCCCCGCCAGCTGCCCATCGCCGTCGAACCGCCCGGCCACGGCTTCCCCCTGCACGCCGCCGACCTGCGCGACCAGGGCGACCCCGACGCGGTCGCCCTCGCCTGGATGCGCGCCGACCTCGCCGAGCCCTTCGACCTCGCCGCCGGCCCGCTCTTCGCCCACGCCCTCTTCCGCGTCGGCGACCGGCGCTGGCTGTGGTACCAGCGGGCCCACCACGCCGTCCTGGACGGCTACGGCCACTCCCTCGTCGCCCGCCGCGTCGCCGAGGTCTACTCCGCCCTCGCCACCGGCGCCGACCCCGGCGCCAGCCCCTTCGGCCGGCTCGCCGCCCTCGTCGAGGAGGACACCGCCTACCGCGCCTCCGGCACCCGCGCCCGCGACCGCGCCCACTGGCTCGGCCTCTTCGCCGACCGCCCCGCGGCCTCCACCCTCGCCGGCCGCACCGCCCTGCCCTCGCGCACCTCCGTCCGCAGCACCGCCCACCTGGCCCCCGACGCGACCGACCGGCTGCGCCGCCTCGCCGCGTCCGTACGGGCCACCTGGACCGATGTGCTCTTCGCCGCCCAGGCGTTCTACCTGGCCCGCGCCACCCGCAGCGAGGACGTCGTCCTGGGCCTGCCGATGATGGGCCGCATGGGCTCGGTCGCCCTGCGCGTCCCCGGCATGGTCATGAACGTGCTGCCCCTGCGGCTGACGGTCACCGCCGACACCACCTTCGCCGAGCTGACCCGCCAGGTGGTCCTCGGCATCCGCGCCGCCCGCCGCCACCAGCGCTACCGCCACGAGGACATCCGCCGCGACCTCGGTCTGCTCGGCGAGGGCCGCGCCCTGGTCGGCCCGCTCGTCAACGTCATGCCCTTCGACTACGGGCTGACCTTCGCCGGCGCCCGCTCCGACGCGCACAACCTCGCCTCCGGGCCGGTGGACGACCTCACCGTCAACATCTACGACCGTGCCGACGGCTCGGGCCTGCGCGTCGACTACGACGGCAACCCCGCCCTGTACCGCCGCCGCGAACTCGCCGCCCACCAGCACCGCTTCCTCGACCTGCTGACCCGCATCGCCGACAGCGACCCGCACCGCCCGCTGGGCGCCCTCGCGCTGGCCACCGACGCCGAGTGCCAGCAGGTCCTCGTCGACTTCAACGACACCGCCGCCGAGCTGCCGCCCACCACCCTCATCGGCCCGATCGAGGCCCGCGCCGCCCGCACCCCCGGCGCCACCGCCGTCGTCCGCGGCACCGAGAGCCTCACCTACGGCGAGCTCAACACCCGCGCCAACCGCCTGGCCCGGCACCTGACCACCCTCGGCGTGGGTCCCGGCGCCCTCGCCGCCGTGGCCCTGCCGCGCTCCACCGACCTCGTCGTGGCCCTGCTCGCCGTCCTCAAGGCGGGCGGCGCCTATCTGCCGCTCGACCTCGACCACCCGTCCGCGCGGCTCACCGCCGTCCTGGACGGCGCCCGGCCCGCCTGCGTCGTGACCGACCTCGCCGGCCTGGCCGCGCTGCCCGCCGGCGCCCCGCCCGCCCTCGCCCTGGACGACCCCGCACAGCGGGCCGCCCTCGCCGCGCACCTGCCCACCGACCCCGGCCGCGCCCTCACCCCGCAGCACCCCGCCTACGTCCTGCACACCTCCGGATCCACCGGCACCCCCAAGGGCGTCGTCGTCCCGCACTCCGCGATCGACAACCGGCTGCGCTGGATGCAGGACCGCTACCGGCTCACGCCCGAGGACCGGGTCCTGCAGAAGACGCCCATCGGATTCGACGTCTCGGTGTGGGAGTTCTTCTGGCCGCTGCGCGAGGGCGCCACCCTCGTCGTCGCCGAGCCCGGCAGCCACCGCGACCCCGCGCGGCTGGCCCGCACCATCCGCGAACAGGGCGTCACCACCGTCCACTTCGTGCCCTCCATGCTCCAGCTGTTCCTCGACGAGCCCGGCGCGGCCGGCTGCACCGGCCTGCGCCGGGTGTTCAGCAGCGGGGAGGTGCTGCCGCGCGCCACGGCGGAGACCTTCCACCACCGGCTCCCCGGCGTCCCGCTGCACAACCTCTACGGGCCGACCGAGGCCGCCGTCGACGTCACCCACCACACCTGCGTGCCGGGCGAGAGCGGGCCCGTACCCATCGGCCGCCCCGTCCACAACACCCGCCTCTACATCCTCGACACCGCCGGCCGGCCCTGCCCGCCCGGCGTCCCCGGCGAGCTGCACCTCGCCGGCGCCCAGCTCGCCACCGGTTACCTCGGCCGGCCCGACCTCACCGCCGAGCGGTTCGCCGAGGACCCCTGGGGCCGGCCGGGCACGCGCATGTACCGCACCGGCGACCTCGCCCGCTGGCGGCAGGACGGCGTCGTCGAGTACCTCGGCCGCACCGACCGCCAGGTGAAGCTGCGCGGCCAGCGCGTCGAACTCGGCGAGATCGAGGCCGTGCTGGTCTCCGACGAACGCGTCGCCGCCGCCTGCGCGCTGGTCCGCGAGGACCGGCCCGGCGACCCGCGCCTGGTCGCCTATGTGACTCCGGCCTCGGCGGATGCCGCCGCCGAGGCCGGTCCGCCCGACCCCGCCGCGCTGCGGGCCCACGTCGCCTCGACGCTGCCCGCCGCCATGGTCCCGGCCGCTGTCGTCGTCCTCGACGCCTTCCCGGCCGGCCCCAACGGCAAGCTGGACCGCGCGGCCCTGCCCGCCCCCGCGGCCGCCGTGACCGGCGGCGCGGGACGCGCGCCCCGGGGCCACCACGAGGAGACCCTCACCGGTCTCTTCGCGGAAGTCCTCGGACTGCCCCACGTCGGCGTCGACGACGGCTTCTTCGACCTGGGCGGCGACTCCCTCCTCGCCGTCCGCCTCGTCACCCGCGTACGGGAGGCGCTCGGCGCCGACCTCGCCCTGGGCACGCTCTTCCGGGCCGCCACCCCGGCGGCGCTCGCCGAGCGGCTGGGCGGCGAAGGAGAAGGCGACGCGTCGGCGCTCGGCGTCGTCCTGCCGCTGCGCGCCACCGGCGGCGGCACCCCGCTGTTCGCCCTGCACCCCGCGGCGGGCCTGGCCTGGTGCTACACCGGGCTGCTCACCCACCTGGGCCCCGACCGGCCGGTCTACGGGCTCCAGGCCCGCGGCCTGCTCCCCGGCGACGAACTCCCCGCCACGCTGGAGGAGATGGCCGCCGACTACGTCACCCACATCCGCCGGCTCCAGCCGGACGGCCCGTACCGCCTGCTCGGCTGGTCGGCGGGCGGCGTCCTCGCCCACACCGTCGCCGTGCTGCTCCAGGAGGCGGGGGAGAAGGTCGAACTGCTGGCGATGATGGACGCCTACCCGTCCGACCAGTGGCGGCGGCGCGCCGCCACCGTCGAGGCGGACGCCCTGGCGGCGCTCCTGGAGACCGCCGGCTGCGAGCGGGACGAGGGCGTGCCGCTCACCCGCGACGGCGTCACCGCCCGGCTCCGCGAGGAGGGCAGCGCGTTCGCCGCGCTGACCGGCCGCGCGCTCGGCGCCGTCGTCGACGTCGCCGTCAACACCACCACGCTCACCCGCGCCCACCGGCACCGCGTCTACGACGGCGACGTCCTCTTCTTCACCGCCGTGGCGCCCCGCCCGGAGAAGTGGCTGACGCGCGACGCCTGGCGGCCCTACGTCACCGGTAATCTGATCAACCGCGACATCGACTGCGCGCACGCGCGGATGACCTGGCCGGGCCCGCTCGCGGAGGTCGTCGAGGCGGTGACCGGCCACCTGGGGGAGAGCGACTGATGCACGTGGACGGGGCGCCCCGCGTCCTCGGCCGGGACCCGCTGCCCGGCGTCTGGGCGCCGGGCCCTCCCCGGCTGTGGCTGCTGCGCGTGAGCGACCGGCCGGTCCCGCCGCCCGGGGAGTACGAGCGGATCCTCGACGCCCGGGAACGGGAACGCGCCGCCGGCTTCGTACGCGACCTGCACCGGGAGCGCTACGTCGCGGCGCACCTGGGACTGCGGCAGCTCCTGGGCGCGTATCTGGACCTCGCCCCGGCGGCGGTCGGGACGGTCCGCGAGCCGTGCCCCGGCTGCGGGGGACCGCACGGCCGCCCGGCCGTCGCCGGGGCGCCCTTCCACTTCAGCCTCTCGCACGCGGGAGACCTGGCGCTGTTCGCCTTCGCCTCCACGCCCGTCGGCGCGGACGTGGAGGAGGAACAGGGCCCCGGCGTCATCGACGAGGTGGCGCGGATGCTGCACCCCGACGAGACCGCCGAGATCACCGCCCACGCGGGCCCCGAGCGGCCGGCGGCCTTCGCGCGCTGCTGGACGCGCAAGGAGGCGTACCTCAAGGGGACCGGGACCGGCCTGTCCGAGGACCCGTCGGTGACCTACGTCGGCGCGGGGCCCGTCCCGGGGGCACCGGGCGGCTGGGCGCTGACCGATGTGGCGGTGGGGCGGGGGTACGCGGCGGCGGTCGCGGTCGCTTTCAGCCCGTCCGGCGTTTGAGGACACCGCCGCGCAGCGGTGGTGCGGACGATACGGTCCGCGGATCTTCGGCTGCGGGCCGTCTGTGCCGCCTGCGGCGGCGGGCGCCCTGCGGGCGCGTCCTCAATCTCCCCCAGCTACCGCTGGGGGTGCCCCCAACGGGCTTGTTTCGGCTGGGCTCAGCCGACTTCAGCGCGCCCGCTCACTTGGCGGGCGCCACCGACAGGGAGTGGCGGAAGACGTCGGCCGGGTCCCAGCGCTTCTTCACCTGCTGGAGCCGGGCGTAGTTGTCCTTGTAGTAGAGCGCGTGCCACGGCACACCCGAGGTGTTGATCTTCGGGTCGGCCATGTCGCTGTCCGGGTAGTTGATGTAGCAGCCGTCCGACTGACCGTTCAGGCCCGGCACGCCGCCGGTCTCGGCGAAGAACTTGCCGTACATCCCGCGGATCCAGCCCAGGTGGGTGTCGTCCTGGGCCGGGTCGTTCCAGAACGTCTGGAAGAGCAGCTTGAAGGCCGAGCTGCGCTGTGCGTAGGCGGTGGCGTCCGGGGCGACGGCGTTGACCTGGCCGCCGTAGGAGAACAGGATCGCCATGGTGCGGGCGTTCTTGTAGTTGGGATCGGTCAGGGCGGCGTACAGCGCGGCGACCTGGGTGTCGGTGAAGTTCTTGCGCAGGTAGGCCGACTTGTGGGCGCCGCGCACCGCCGGGTCGTTGAGGGTGGAGTTGCTCGTGGCGATCAGGCGGGTCGCCTGGAGCCACGGCAGCTGCCGCGCCGCGGCCAGCTGCGGCAGCGCCGGGAGCTCGCCGTTGGGCTTGTCCAGGGCCTTGACCGTGGCACCGACACCCGCGGTGATCGCGGCGAGGTACTCGTCCAGCAGCTGGCTCGCCCCCGGCACGGTCGCGTCGACCTGCGTGAACAGGCCGATGACGCCGTTCGCCTGGGAGGAGATGTTCATGATGCTGCTCAGGTGGCGGTTCTTGTTGTCCGCGGCGCTGTTGGCCTCGAACCACGCGCCGTAGTTCTTCACCAGCCGCGTGAAGCCCTGCTGGTCCAGCTGGCTCCAGGGAATGCCGACCGCGCTGACCAGCACGGTCGACGGCGGCTGTATCAGCTGGTTGCCGGGTGTGGAGCCGGTGGCACCCGGCGAACGGAACCAATAGCGGGTCACCAGACCGAAGTTGCCGCCGCCGCCACCGGCGTGCGCCCACCACAGGTCGCGGTTGGGGTCGCCCGCCTCCCGGGTGGCGCGGACGACCTTGACCTCGCCCGAGGCGCTCGCGACGACCACCTCCACCGCGTACAGGTGGTCGACGACCAGGCCGTTCCGGCGTGAGAGGAGCCCGTAGCCGCCGCCGGCGATGTGGCCGCCGATGCCCACGCTGTAGCAGGTGCCGCCGGGGATGGTGACGCCCCAGCCCTTGTAGAGGGCCTCGTAGACGTTGAGCAGCCGGGCGCCCGGCTCCACCGAGAACGCGCGCAGCGACGGGTCGTAGCCGACCGCCGTCATCTCGGAGAAGTCCAGGATCACCTTGGCGTCGGGGTGACAGACGAAGTCCGCGAAGCAGTGCCCGCCGCTGCGCACCGAGACCCGTTTGCCGGCCTTGATGGCGTCGCTCAGGGCGCGTACGGCGTCGCCCGAGGACTTGATCATCTTGACGTACTCGGGCCGGGCGACGAAGCGCTGGTTGTTGCCCGTGGTCAGCCCCGGGTAGCGGGCGTCGGACGGTGCGATCGTGGCGCCTCCGGCGCGCTCCAGCGGGCTGGACTCGCCGGGCGCGGGCTCGTCGGCCGCGTGCGCCTGGCCGGCGAGGCCGGTGAGCGCGGCGCCTCCGGCGACGGCGGCGCTTCTTCTCATGAGGGTACGACGATCCATGTGCTGCAAGGTGACTCCCCCGTGTGTGCCGTGGTGGTGACGCGAAAGGCGCTGAGCGCAAGGCAGTTGTGCGCCAGACCGCTCAATGCCTGGGGGGATTAACTCCCGGAATTCCGGCTTCACCGGAAGTGATGTCGGTCATAGGCGCGGTGGGGGCGGCCGATGGGTTCCGCGCACCCGGCTCTTCCTGCGCTTTTGCGTGCGCGGCCGGTGATCTCGGTCGGCCGGGGGCGCCGGGCGGACTTTGTCATGTCGGTGCGCGGGTACGGCGAAGGGCCCCTCGCCGTGTGGCGAGGGGCCCTTGTCGTGCGCACCACCGCTGCGCGGTGGTGTCCTCAATCTCCCCCAGCTACCGCTGGGAGGTGCCCCCAACGGGCTGATAGTGGCTGAGCTCAGCCGCAATCAAGCCTGTCCGGCGATTGAGGACGCGCCCGCAGGGCGCCCGCCGCCGCAGGCGGCAAGGACGGCCCGCGGCCGAAGGCCCGCGCCCGCCGCCGCGGGCGGCAAGACCGCGGCCGGCGGCCGAAGACCCACCGGACACCGCCTAAGGGGTACTTCGGATCAGGTCACCGCTTGGCGGCAGCCGGTCCGTTGCCGAGCGCGGAACCGCCGCTGACGTCGATGACCTGGCCGGTGGTCCAGCGGGAGTCGTCCGAGGCCAGGAAGGCCGCGAGGCCCGCCACGTCCGCGGGCGTACCGGTGCGGCCCAGGGCCGACCAGCTCTCGGCGGTGGCCTTCATCTCCGGTATGGCGAGCCACGGGTTGAAGTCGGTCTCGACGATGCCGGGCGCGACCGCGTTCACGGTGATGCCGCGCGGCGCCAGCGCCTCGGCGAGCGTCAGGGTCAGGGTGTTGACCGCGCCCTTCGCGGCGGAGTACGCCACGATGTTCGGCATGGCGATGCGGGTGGTGGCGCTGGAGACGTTGATGATCCGCCCGCCGTCGCGCACCCGGGTGAGCGCCTGCTGGGTGACGAAGAACAGCGACTTGACGTTGACCGCGAACAGCCGGTCGTAGTCGGCCTCCTGTACGGCCTCGATCGGGCCCATCAGGCCGACGCCGGCGTTGTTGACGAGGATGTCCAGCCCGTCGGCGTGCTTGTCGAACTCCGCCCACAGCTCGGCCGCGTCACCGGGGACACCCAGCTGGGTGCGGATCGCGAACGCCTGGCCGCCGGCCGCCTCGATCGCGCTCACGACCTCCTTGGCCGCCTCGTCGTTGCTGCCGTAGTGCACGCCCACGCGGGCCCCCTCGGCGGCCAGTCGCTCGGCGACGGCACGTCCGATGCCCCGGCTTCCGCCGGTGACGAGGGCGGTCTTTCCCGAAAGTGCACCCATGGCACTGCTCCCCTTCGTGGTTCTGCGTCCGGTCGTACGTACTTCTGTAGCGATCGCTATGCGGCGGACCCTAACACAATGATTAGTGGCCGATATAGAATTCGGTCATGACAGCGAGCAAGCGCGGCCGGCCCCGCTCCTTCGACCGCGAGGCGGCCCTGGAGACCGCGACCCTCGCCTTCTGGGAGCACGGCTACGAGGCGACGTCGGTCGCCGACCTGACGCGGGCGATGGGCATCGCCCCGCCCAGCCTCTACGCCGCGTTCGGCAACAAGGAGACGCTCTTCGCCGAGGTCGTCGACGCGTACGCGCGGACGTACGGCGACTTCGTGCGCCGCGCCCTGAAGGAGGAGCCGACCGCGCGCCGGGCCGTCGCCCGCGTGCTGCGCGAGGCCGCGTACGAGTACACGGCGCCGGGGCGCCCCACGGGCTGCCTGATGCTCATGGCGGCCACCAACTGCACCACCGCCTCCGCCGAGGTGGAGGCGTCGCTGCGGACCCGCCGCGCCGCGACGATCGCGGCGATCGAACGCCGCGTCCGCGACGACATCGCCACCGGCGAACTGCCGCCGGACACCTCGGCGGCCGCGCTCGCGCGCTGCGCCGGCGCGGTGATGCAGGGCATGTCCCAGCAGGCCCGCGACGGCGCGACGGAGGAGGATCTCCGGGGGGTGGCGGAGACGGCGATGGGGGCCTGGCCGGTGTGAGGGGGCCCGCTCCGGACGCGGTGAGGCCGCCCCGGTGCCGGCGGTCCGGGGCGGCCTCGTGTCTCGATCGCGGTGGGCTCCGGCCGCCTCAGCAGTTGACGATGCTGCGGACCGGGTCCCAGCTGCCGTTGGCGTCCCTGCTGTGGGCCGGGGGCGTCCGGTAGATCACCGCGCCGCTGGGGTTGTACATGAGGGCCACCGTGCCTGCGGTCTGGTTGTTGTCCCAGGAGCCCCTGCCGCCCCAGGTGCTGAAGTAGTAGCGCTTGCAGGTGTACATGTCGACGGTGTCGCCCGAGTAGTTCGTGCCGCGGTAGGCGCACATGTGCTTGTAGTCGGCGCCGCCGCCCGCGCAGGGGTTGTAGTGCGCTGCGGCACCGGCCGGGGCGGCCAGGTCACGGGGGCTCTTCTCGCCCGGTACGGTCAGGTAGACCATGCCGCCGTCCAACTGGATCCGGCTGGGCGCCACTTGCTTGCCGCCCATGGTGTCCAGGTAGCCGTTCACCTTCTCCTGCAGCGCGTCGGCCTGGCTCGCGGACAGCCCGGCGGCCCGTGCCTGGGCCGTGAACTGCGCGGAGGTCGCCTCCTGGCCGGCCGAGGCCGGCCCGGCGGTGACGAGTGCCCCGAACAGTGAGAGCAGGCCGGTGGTCAGTAGCGCCGTGGTCCTGGATCGCATGGATGACTCCCTTGTCGTTGCCGTGTGAGCGCGGTGTCCACGAGTTCCGCGGTGTCCGGCAGCAGTCTCGTGGGGCCGCCCGGCGGTGTCATCGACGATGCGTGCACCGTTCTTGTCACCGTGGGCACGAAGGGGAGCGTGTGACGGGGGAGGCGTGGGGCTCCCCACGCGCATTTCGCCACCAGGGCGAATTGGCAGAGGCGCGAAAGATATGCCCCCGGCGACTCGCTAAAACCAGCGGTTTGTTAGCGGGCGGAAATTGACAAGGGCGTGAACGATATGCCCCGGCAACTCCCCGGATTCGGCGGCCAGTTCACGGTCGGTCAGTAATTGACAGAGGCGTGGCGATTGCCTACCGTCCCGTCGTCAGGTTTTTACCGATCGCACCCGAGGGTATTCATGACCACGCCCCCAACATTGCCGAAGTTCAGGCAGCAGTCGATCCTTGCCGTTCTCATGTTGTGCTCGCTGCTGATCTGGCTGGACAACACCGTCCTGAGTACCACCTTGGATACCCTCGCGGACCCGGTCCGTGGACTGGATGCCGGCCCGGCCGAGCTTCAATGGGCCACAGGCTCGTACACCCTGGCCTTCGCCACCTTGATGTTCACCGCAGGCGCAGTGGGTGACCGCTTCGGTCACCGGACCGTGCTCGCAACCGGATCGGTGATCTTCGCCGGGTCCTCGGTGTGGGCGGCGTACGCAAGCGACGCAGGCCAACTGATCGCCGCGCGAGCCGCGATGGGAGTGGGCAGCGCGCTGATCATGCCCGCCAACCTGGCCATCCTTATGTGGACCTTCACCGGTCCCGCGCGGGCAACCGCGATCGCCATTTCCTCGACATCCGCCGGTGTCGGAATGGCCGCGGGCCCGGTGTTGGCGGGGTTGCTTCTCGACCATTTCTGGTGGGGCTCGGTCTTTCTGGTCAATGTCCCGGTCGTGGTGCTGGCGTTGGTCGGGATCGCCATGCTGGTCCCGAATTTCCGCAGCCCCGTCCGGCGGCCGCTGGACCCGGCCGGGATGTTGCTGTCGATCAGCGGGCTCGCGGCATTGGCCTACGGGCTGATCCGTGCGGGGCAGGTGGCCGCCTGGAGTCGTACGGATGTCTGGGCGCCGATCGTCGTCGGACTGGTCCTGCTGGCCGCTTTCGTACTCGTCGAACTGCGGATCAAGGTGCCCAGCTTCGATCCCCGACTGCTCGCACAACGTGCGTTCGGTGGCGGTAACGTGGCGCTCGGATTGCTCCTCTTCGCTGTGACCGCCGTGACCTTCTACAACGCGTTCTACCTACAGGGCGCACGCGACTTCTCGCCGATGGAGGCGGGCTTGGCCAGTCTCCCGACCGCGCTCGGTGCGGTCCTGGGGGCGCCCCTCGGTGCGCGTCTGGTTCATAACTGGTCACTACGATCTGTCACCGTACCGGCGCTCACCGTGGCGGCGCTGACCATGGGCGCGTGCGGGTTCCTCGGATTGCACACCCCACTCATCGGGATCGAGATCCTGTTGTTGGTCCAGGGCCTCTCCATCGGCCCGGTGACGGCAGCATTGATCAGCTCCCTGCCGTTGGAACGGGCCGGTGCCGGGTCGGCCGTCACCAACACCGTGCGACAGACCGGCAGCGTGATCGGGATCGCAGTGGGCGGCACGATCATGTCGATCGTGTATCGGCGCGCGATCGAACCCTCGCTGAGCGATGTACCCGGGCCGGTGCAGGAGCGGGCGCGGGTCTCCGCCGAACAGGCCCGGCATGTCGCCACCGCGATCCACCGGCCCGCTCTTGCGCGCGCTGCCGATGATGCGTTCATTCACGCCATGCACGTCGGCGCGGTCTGGATCATGCTCATCGCACTCTTCGGAGCAGCCGTGCTGGTGATTGCCCTGCGTCCTGCCGGAAGGCCCACGGGGCCGGCGCAGGAGCCGGACTCCGATCGAGGAGGCAGCCGCTCCGTGACGGGGGCGACCCCCCACTCCGGGGCCGATCACCAACCTGCTTATGAGGGCGATGACGTGGGCAGCCGCTGACCCGACGCACACGGCGACGCGGTGCTCGCCGACGAATGGGGGCCCGGTAAGACGCTGTTCCCTCGGCGGCCGCCCCGTCCATCACGGCGTACGCGTCACGCCGGGCGTTCCGCCGCGCTGGCCTCGATGCAGAATTCGTTGCCGGCCGGGTCCGCGAACACCACCCAGCCCCCGCCGTCCGGCCTGCGCCGGTCGTCCACGACGGTCGCACCGAGCGCCGCCACCCGCTCCACTTCCTCCTCCCGAGGCCGGTCCGGCTGGAGGTCGAGGTGGACCCGGTTCTTCAGCGTCTTCTTCTCGGCCACCCGCACGAACAGCAGGGTCGTCCGACCGGCGGGCACGTCCAGCGCCACCTCGTCGTCGCCGGGCCGGTCCGCCGGATCGACCGGATGGCCGAGCACCTGGCTCCAGAACTCGGCCAGCGCGTACGGCTCGTGGGGTGCGGCGCAGTCGAAGGTGATGTGCCGGATGAGGGACGTCACGGGGTCTCCCGGGATGCGATGAGTACGGGACGGGGTGCGGTGCCTCGCGGGACTGTACCGGGGCGGGCCGGGCGGCCGGCGGGCATTTTCCCCGGCGTGTACGGCTCTTACGGGTGCGCCTCCCACAGATGGCGGCCCATCGCGACCCGCCACGCGCGGGCCTCCTCCACGTCGCCCTCCCGCATGGCCTGATAGCGCGCGTCCTTGATCTCCCGGCACTCCGCACACGGAGGCACCTCCGGCGGTGTGGTCGGCGTGCTCACCGGTGGCCGTCCCGCCGTCGGCTCTCGGCGTTCGCGGCGGCGACGCGCGCGGCGAGCACTTCCGCGCGGGTGGCCGGGCGGATGTCCGCCGGTGCGGCATGCCACTCGATTCCGCCGCCGGGCAGCCGCAGTTGGTAGCGCGACCACTGATCGTCCATGACCTCGCCCACGCGCTTGCCGGCACGGTCCCAGACGAGTTCGCCTACGGCGGGCGCGTAGCGGATGGGGGGCTGGGTATGGGCCATAGGGCAACCTCACGTAACCGGTTCGCCCACACGGGGCGATGTTCACTGTCTGTGCGCCCAGCGTTGCCCTCCGCTCGTACTCTGACCAGGGTTGAGGCCACCCCAATGAGGCTGGGGTGAAAGGGGTTTGGCATGGCAGGCGATCAGAGTGAAGCGACGCCGCTGAACGGTGCGGCCTATTTCGGCACAGAGGTACGGGAGTGGCGCGTGCACCTGGGGCTGAGCCAGCGGGAGCTGGGTGAGAAGGCGACGTACGGGCAGCAGTACGTGGCCAAGGTCGAGGCGGGTGAACGTCTGGCCAGTCTCGAATTTGCGGTCGCCTGCGACAAGGCGTTCGGTGCACCGGGCACGTTCGCACGTTTGCGAGAGCGGGCTGCCCGTCGCGGGTATCCCGAGTGGTTCGAACCGTACGTGAGGCTCGAACAGCGGGCGACGACGATCCTGGACTACAGCCCGGCTCTCGTCATGGGCATCCTGCAGACCGAGCGATATGCGCACGCGGTCTTCCGGAAAGCGCACCCGCGAGACGATCTCGATGTGACTGCGGAAAAGGTCGCGCGACGGCTCAAGCGACGTGAGGTGATGGAGGTCGAGAACCCTCCGCTGCTCTGGGTGATTCTGGATGAGGCGTGCCTTCGCCGGATGATCGGTGGTCCGGAAGTCATGGGTGAGCAGCTGGCGCACCTGTTGCGGGAAGCCGAGTCGCCGCATGTCACCCTCCAGGTGCTCCCGTTCGGGGCGGGGGCACCGGCGTCGCATTTCGCGTTCAACGTGATGAAGTTCGGTGATGACGAACCGGACGTCCTCTACGTGGAGAACCCGGTATCCGGGCAGGTGATCGACTCTGCGGCCAGCGTGGCTGATGCCAACGTGACCTACGATCGGCTGCGTGCCGACGCACTGTCCCCAGAGGCCTCGCTGGCCTTGATTCGTAAGGTGATGGAGGAGTGGATCTCGTGAGCACACCCGATATAGCCGACGCTGTCTGGGTCAAGTCCACCTACAGCGGCGGTAACGAAGGTCAATGCCTGGAAGTCGCCGAGAACATACCCGGCACCGTCCCCGTCCGGGACAGCAAGCACCTCCACCGACCGCCCCTCCTCTTCCCCGCCCCCGCGTGGGCCGCATTCGTCACCGCCCTCCGGCAGGGGGAACTGCGGCCCTAGCCGGAAAAGCGTTTGACGCCCGTCGGCGTCCGGCGATCGGATGGCGGCGCATGAGCACAGGACAGACGCATCCCGGGCCGCACCCCGTCGACGAGGACCTCGTACGGCGGCTGGTCGCCGGGCAGTTCCCCCGGTGGGCGGGGCTGGCGGTGGAGCGGTTTCCGTCCGGTGGCACGGTCAACGGTATGTACCGGCTGGGCGACGGCATGGTCGTACGGCTGCCGCTGGTGAAGGGCGGAGCCGAGGACGTAGGGGTGGAGCGTGAGTGGCTGCCCCGCCTCGCCGCCCGGCTGCCCGTGCCCATCCCGGAGGTGCTCGGGGCGGGGGAGCCCGCCGAGGGGTATCCCTGGCCGTGGTCGGTGTACCGGTGGCTGCCGGGGGAGAACCCCGAGGCGGGGGCGTTGAGCGAGCCCGTGCTGCTGGCCGAGGATCTCGCCGGGTTCGTGGCGGCGATGCGGAGCGTCACCCTGCCGGGGGCACCGGCGGCCTACCGCGGTGGGCCGCTCGCCTCGCTCGACGCGTCGACCCGGGCGGCGATCGAGGAACTGCGCGGGATCCCGCAGGAGGGCGTCGACTGCGATGCCGTGGCCGCCGTATGGGAGGACGCGCTGCGGGCCCCGGACTGGGACGGGCCGCCGGTCTGGCTGCACGCGGATCTGATGCCGGGCAATCTGCTGGTGGACGGTGGCAGGCTCACCTCGGTGATCGACTTCGGGTGCATGGGGGCGGGCGATCCGGCCTGCGATCTGTTCCCGGCGTGGAATCTGCTGCCGGCCGATGGGAGGAAGGTCTTCCGTGAGGCGCTCGGCGTGGACGACGCGACGTGGAGCCGCGGCCGGGGCCGGACGCTCTCGCAGGCGCTGATCGCGCTGCCGGACCACCGGAGGACGAACCCGGCGATGGCGGGCAACGCCCGGCACGTGATCCGGGCGGTGCTGGAAGAGGGCTGAGACCTCCCCACCGTCGGTGGCCCCGGCTGCTCACCACACGCCGGGGCCTCCGCCGCGCCACTCCACGAATCGCGGATCGTCCAGCTGGACCTCATCCGGATCCGCCCCGGCCCGCCGAAGGAATTCGAGGACATCGGCCACGCCGTACGCCACCCCGAGGTGCTCGGCACCGGCACTCACCCGCCGTCCTCCTGATGACGAGGGCGGATGAACCGTGATCCTGACGTGTCCCGGCATGCCTCCAGCGTCTGCCCGGATCCGTCCGGGCGCATCCGGAGCCGGGATCCGGACAGGCGCTCGCCGCCTCGCTCGCTTCCCGGCCAGGCCGGGCCAGGCCGCCGGCGGGCGAGTCCCGCGGCGAGGTGCAGGGGGCTAGGCCGTGTCCGGCGGATCTTCGGCTGCGGGCCGGCTTGGCCGCCTGCGGCGGCGGGCGCCCTGGGGGCGCGTCCTCAATCTCCCCCAGCTACCGCTGGGAGGTGCCCCCAGACGGGCTTGATTTCGCTGGGCTCAGCCGCTTTCAGCCTGTTGGGGGCACCCCCAGCGGTAGCTGGGGGAGTTTGAGGACACCGCCGCGCAGCGGTGGTGCGCACGACACGGCCCGCAGTGCCCGCTCACATGATCCGCCGGACACGGCCTAGTGTCGCCCCCTGTGACTGACTCCTCCTCCTATCTGCGGGCTACAGCGGATGCCTACGACGCCGTCGCCGCCCTCTACGCCGATCTCGTCCGCAATTGGCTCGACCAGCAGCCCCTCGATCGTGCGGTGCTCGCCGCGTTCGCCGAGTCCGTGCGCGCCGCCGGTGCGGGACCCGTCGCCGAGCTCGGATGCGGCCCCGGACATGTGACGACGCACTTGCGGAGCCTGGGGCTGGACGCCTTCGGTGTCGACCTGTCCCCGGTGATGATCGACCTTGCCCGCCAGGCACACCCCGACCTGCGCTTCGAGATCGGGTCGATGGACGCCTTGGACCTGGCCGACGGCGAACTGGCCGGCATAGTGTCCTGGTATTCGGTCATCCATACCCCTCCGCAGGAAATACCTTCGTACTTCGCCGAGTTCCGCCGGCTGCTGGCCCCTGGCGGACACCTCCTGCTCGCCTTCTTCGAGGCAGAGGGAGGGCCGGTGGCGGCTTTCGACCACAAGGTGACGACGGCCTACCGGTGGCCGGTCGACGACCTCGCCGGCCTGGCGCGCGAGGCCGGGTTCGTCGAAGTCGGGCGGATGCTGCGCGAGCCCCACGCGGAGGAGCGGTTCCGCCGAGGTCATCTGCTGATGCGCAGCGCACCGCCCGGCGCCCTGGTGGACGTGTCGTCCGGCCCGTCCACGGGGCCGATCAGCCCCGCCTCGTAGGCAAGGACGACCGCGTGGGTGCGGTTGCTCGCGTCCAGTTTGGTCAGCACGTTGCCCACGTGCGTCTTGACGGTCTCCAGGCTCACCGTCGGCGCGGCGGCGACCTCCTGGGCGCAGCCGCGCGACCAGGGGCAGGACGTCCGCGCCGTCGGCGGCCTCGCCGACGACCTCCAGGTCGGGTTTGGCCGCCAGCAGGGCCCGCAGGCCGGTGCGCGTGAGTTCGTCGTCGACGACGTCGGCATCCTGTGCGCCGCTTTCGTCCGGCGGGCGGGTCTTCTCGGCGGGCTGCGTGCCGTGACCCTGTCCATCGGTGTCGTCGCGGTGGCCGCGGCGGTCATGTTCTTCGTTCAGTGCGATCCGGGAATCGGACTGGGCGGAATGGAACGCGTCGCCGCGTTCGGGATGGACGGATGGGTGCTGGTCCTCGCGGTCACCATTCTCCGCATACGGGCGGCCCGTGCGGGCATGCCGTCCGGCCTCGACGATCGCGTCGGGCTCCGGCCCTGTCCTCAATCGCCGGACGGGCTGAAGACGGCTGAGCCCAGCCAAATCAAGCCCGTCCGGCGATTGAGGACGCGCCCGCAGGGCGCCCGCCGCCGCAGGCGGCAAGGACGGCCCGCGGCCGGAGACCCGCGCCCGCCGCCGCAGGCGGCAAAAACCGGCCCGCAGCCGAAGACCCGCCGGACACCGAGTTCACCCGCGAAGCCCCGTCCGCAGGACGACCCGGCGGCCATTGGCCTCACCGGCCTCCACCCGCCGGTGCGCCTCCGCGGCCGCACTCAGCGGCAGGACGTCCACGGCGCGCGGCCGCAGCAGCCCGGCCGCGAGCAGCCGGTTGATGGCCCCGGCCGCCTCGGCGAGCTCCCCGGTGCTCGCCTGCGAGATCGCGAAGCCGACCACGGAGGCGTCCTTGAGGTACAGCGGGCCCACCGGCAGCACGGGCCGCGTCCGCAGCCCGGCGAGCAGCACGATCCTGCCGCGCTTGGCCAGCAGGTCGACGGCGGTGGGCAGGTCGTTGCGCGCGGAGGTGTCGATGTAGAGGTCGGCGCCGTGCGGGCACGCCGCGCGGACGCGGTCCGCCTCGTCGGGTTCGCGGTAGTCGATGACCTCCGCGGCGCCCAGCGAGCGGCAGTACTCGGCGTCCTTCGCGCTCGCCGTCGCCACGACGCGGGCGCCCGCCCGCGCGGCCATGACGACGAGGGCGCCGCCGACGTTCCCGCCGGCCCCCGCGACGACCACCGTCTCCCCGGCCCGCAGCCGGCCGTGGGTGAACAGGGCGAGATAGGCGGTCGCCGCCGGGTGCGCCAGCGCGACCGCGTCGGCCGGGTCCACCCCGTCGGGCAGGTGGTAGAGCCGCTCGGACGGCACCACGACCCGCTCGGCCGCGGCGCCCTGACGGCCCCCGTGGCCCATGCTGTTGGACCACACGACGTCGCCCGGCCGGAAGTCCGGCGCGCCCGGCCCGGCCTCGGCGACCGTGCCGACCAGGTCGCGGCCGACGACGAACGGGAACTCGACCGGGGTGCGCCAGGCACCCGAACGCACAAAGGTGTCGACGTGGTTGACGGTGGCGACCGTGACGTCGACGATCACATCGGTGGGGCCTGCGGGGACAACGGGCAACTCGCCGTACTGAATGACGTCCGGCGGCCCGAGCTGTTCGATATAGGCGGCGCGCTTGATCACGGGCAGATCCTGACAGCCGCCGGCGGACGGCGTCTGCCGTCGCCCCGGATTTCGCCCGCCCTCTGTCAAGTCACCCGGGGGCAGCGCCCGTCCCGCCGGCCGCGGACGACGCCCCGTGTGCGGCCGGGCAATTGGCCCAAGGAATTCCCGGCCGAGTGGCCCACAACCCGGGTCCACTGTCCGGCTTATGGTCGCCGCGTGACCAACGATCAGCAGACACCGGTGAAGAAGACCACCGTCGACTTCTACTTCGACGCCGCATGCCCCTTCTCCTGGATAGCCTCCCGCTGGATCCTGGAGGTCGAGGCCCGGCGCGACATCGACGTCAGATTCCGCGCCATGAGCCTGTTCATGCACAACGAGGGCAATGACCTGCCCGAGTGGTACCGCGAACTGGTCGACAAGTCCATCGGCCCGGCGCGCGTCGCGGTCGCCGTGGCCCAGGGGCACGGCGAGGAGCACCTGCGCGACCTTTACACCGCCTACGGCACCCGCATCCACCAGGGCAAGAACGAGGACTTCGACGCGGTGGTCCGCGAGAGCCTGGCCGAGCTGGGCCTGCCCGCCGAACTGGCCGCCGCCGCCCACGACCCCGGCCTCGACGCGGCCCTGCGGGCCAGCCACGACCAGGGCAAGGACCCCGTCGCGGAAGCGTACGTCGGCACTCCCACCCTGCACATCGACGGCGTCGTGTTCTTCGGTCCCGTCCTCAGCTCGATACCGCGCGGCGAGGACGCCGTACGGATCTTCGACGGTGTGCGCCTGCTGACCTCCTATCCCGACTTCTTCGAGCTGAAGCGCACCCGCACCGGCTCGCTGAACGTCGACTGACCGCCGTGCCCCTCGACTTCGCGGAGATCACGCCCGGCGACCCGCGCATGGCGTCCGGCGTCCGGCCGCTGCTGCGCGCCCTGCGCCCGGCGCTGAGCGAGGACGACTGCGCCCGCTTCGTCACCGAGGCGCACGGGCAGGGCCTGGTGTTCCTCGCCGCGTACGACGCGGACGGGGCCTGCGCGGGCGTCGCCACGTACCGCGTGCTGGCGACCAGCCGCGGCCGGGTGCTCCAGGTCGACGACCTCGTCACCGAGCCGCGGCTGCGCTCCACAGGGGTGGGGACGGGCCTGTGGGAGGAGCTCGTCGCCCGGGCCGGACGCGCAGGCTGCGCGCGCGTCGAGCTCGACTCGGGCGTGACCAACCGGGGGGCCCACCGCTTCTACCACGCCCGCCGGATGGCGGTCTCGGCCTTCCACTTCGCCCACGACGTCACGGCGGGGTGAGGCGGGAGGCCGGTCCGTACCGGCCTCATACGACAGAGATCCCGTCGCTCGATGCGACGGGATCTCTCTTTCTCGCGGCGGCCGGCCCGGTGGCGGGTGTGCTCGCCGTGTCGAGCAGGCCGGTGCGGGCGATCAGATAGCCGAGCTGTGCCCGGCTGCGACTGCCCAGCAGGTCGGCCGACTTCTTCACATGGGCCGAGACCGTGCGGGTGCTGATCCCCAGCCGGGCCGCGATGGCCGCGTCCGTGTGGCCCCGCACGATCAGTTCCAATATCGCGCGCCGGGTCTCGTGGGTGAGGGTTTCCGGGCCGTTGTTGCCGTTCTCGTGCAAGGGTTTCGCGCGCTCCCATATGTACTCGAAGTACTTGAGTAAATACTGGATGACGCCGCGGTCCTGTATGACCAGCGCGGAGGTACGGCGCTGCTGGTCACCGGGGATGAAGGCGACCGAGCGGTCGCAGATGATGAGGCGGTCGATGACCTCGTCCACGGTGCGGACCTGGGCGCCGCCGGCGCTGATCCGCTCGATGTAGGCGAGCGTGGGGCCGTGCGAGCGCACGGTGTGCTGGTAGACGGTCCGCTGGCGCACCCCCCGGGCGCTCAGCGCGAGATCGCGGTCCAGGGCCTCGGCGAGCAGCTCGGGATCGCGGCCGCCGCCGGGCTGTGCGGTCAGCAGCTCGCGGCGGCAGGAGCGCACGGCCTTCTCCAGGGCCGCGCTGATGGCGTCCTCGCCCAGGATCAGCCGCACCGGTGCCGAGCGCTGCTGCACTTCCTGATAGACCGTCTCCAGGCGGGAGACGGACACCCTCATGGAGGCCAGCGCGTGCTGCTGGGTGAGGATGGAGCGCTCGATGGGGCGCGCCATGTCGAAGAGGGCCACGTCGGGGGGCACGGGGACGTACGTGCCGAGCGCGTCCGGCGACGGGCGCAGCAGTCCGAGCTCCAGGAGGCAGTGGGGCACCGGGCCCGAGGCGGTGCCCTGGATCAGCGCCTCGCGGTAGTGCTCCATGCCGGGGCCGCACACCTCGATCTGACTGTTCTGTCCGGTCTGATCACGTCTTACACACATTCGCTCCCCCTTCTGGTTTCCGCACTTCTCGATCATGATGCCATTCAGGACTGATGAATGATGAAGTTTTGTCGTTAGTGTCCTCGACGGCGCCGGAAAACAAATGCGCCGGAATGCCGAAGAGGTGGGGACCATGAATCACCGCGATATTTCTGGAATCTTCGATCTTCTTTCACCGGTAGCGTCCACGGGATTTGCTCTCTCCGAACAGATCGGAGTGTCGGATTCCGGTAACCGTCCTTCCGTAAAGGCCGCCACAGCCGCCGAGCCGTCGGCCCGCCGCGATTCCGCGTGGGGCTGAGCGGGCCGCCCGGCCCGACCGGCTTCCCCTTTATCAAGAGACATTCCAGGAGGTGGTCCGCATGGCCGGAACGGCCGTGGTGACCGGTGCGAGCAGCGGGATCGGCGCGGCCACCGCCCGCCGGCTCGCCGCCGCCGGCCACGACGTCGTCGTCATGGCCCGGCGCGAGGAGCGGCTGACCCGGCTCGCCGAGGAGATCGGCGGGCGGGCACTGCCGCTCGACGTCACCGACGCGGCGGCGGTCGAACAGGCCGTGGCCGCCCTGGACCGCTGCGACGTCCTGGTCAACAACGCCGGCGGCGCCCTGGGCGCCGACCCGGTGGGCCTGGCCGACGCCGACCACTGGCAGTGGATGTTCTCGGTGAACGTCCTCGGCACCCTGCGCGTGACCCAGGCGCTGCTGCCCCTGCTGCGCAAGGACGACGGCGGCACGATCGTCAACATCACCTCGACCGCGGCCTTCGTCAACTACGAGGGCGGCGCGGGCTACAGCGCGGCCAAGCACGCCGAGCACGCCCTGACCGAGACCCTGCGCCTGGAGCTGTGCGGGGAGCCCGTACGGGTCGTCGAGATCGCGCCCGGCATGGTGGCGACCGAGGAGTTCGCCGTCAACCGCTTCCAGGGCGACGCCGCCAAGGCGGCTTCCGTATACGCCGACGTGGACCGGCCGCTGACCGCCGAGGACGTCGCCGAGTGCGTCGCGCTGGCCGTCGGGCTGCCGCAGCACGTCAACGTCGACCAGCTGGTGGTGCGCCCGCTGGCACAGGCGGCACAGCACCGGATTCACCGCGGGCCGCTGTTCCGGGGCTGACCGGGGCCGGCCGCAAGCGATCCCGGGGGCGACCCCCGGAAACAGGGAGACAGTTCCGTGAAGTTGTACCGTGAGACCCTCACCCCCCAACTGCTCCAGTACGACGACTTCGACGACCGGGGCGAGGTGCGCTACCTGCCCTACCTGATGTACTTCCACCGGGCCGGCTACCGCTCCGACGTGATCAACACCGACCGGCTGGGCTTCCGTCTCTCCCACGGGCCGGACGGCCGCACCGCCTCGGCGGCCGGTGACGTGCCCCAGGGCCCGGTGAAACTGCTCATGGGCAGCTCCACGGCGCTCGGCATCGGCGCCACCAGCGACGCCGCCACCACCCCCTCGCTGCTGTGGTCCAAGTACGCCCCGTCCGCCCCCTGGCTCAACTTCTCCGGCCGCAGCTACAACTCGGCCCAGGAGCTGATGCTCTACACCCTCCACCGCCACCTGCTGCCGGAGGTCGAGGAGATCGTCGTCGTCTCCGGTCTCAACAACCTCGCGCTCTCCCTGCTTCCCGAGTGGCAGCACGGCGAGCACGGCGCCTTCTTCTTCTGCGGCGAGTACTACGAGTCCGTGGAGGAGCTGCGGGCCAAGGCGCGCAAGGAGGCGGCACCGCCGGCCAAGGGCTTCAGCCTGCGCGGCGACCGCAAGCCCGCCCCCGCCCGCCCGGCCCCGCCGGAGCGCAAGCGGCCGCTGTCCGAGCTCATCGGCACCGCCGTCGAGCTGACCGGCCGCCACCTGGAGACGCTGCGGCAGCTCGTGGGCCCCGACGTCCGCATCACCTTCGCCCTCCAGGCCATGGCCCCGTGGCTGCGCGAGGAGCACGCACCGCAGGAGAAGCTGCTCTTCGACGAGCTGAACAGCCTGTCGAGGAACGGTTCCTTCGAGGAGAACTACGGCGTCATCGCCTCCATCGAGGCCGGCCGCGCCTACGCCGACGCCCTCCGGCCCGCCTGTGAGAAGGCCGGCGCGCGGTTCTTCGACCTCAACCCCGTCGTCGCCGACGCGATCACCACGAAGGACTGGATCTTCGTCGACCGCGCCCACTACACGGACCTGGGCCACGACATCGTCACCCGCGTCATGGCCGACACCCTCGGCCTGTCCTGACCGCACCCTCCCGCCCAGCCACCCACTTCCCCGGAAAGGGCGTGCCCGCCATGTCCATCGTGCGAAAGATCCTGGACGCGTTGTTCCGCCGCAAGCCGAAGAAGAAGAACGACGCCTCGATCTACCCCATGTTCTAGGGGCCCGGCGGACTTCGGCTGCGGGCCGGGCCGTCCTTGCCGCCTGCGGCGGCGGGCGCCCTGCGGGCGCGTCCTCAATCTCCCCCAGCTACCGCTGGGAGGTGCCCCCAACGGGCTGAAAGCAGCTGAGCTCAGCCGAAATCAAGCCCGTCCGGCGATTGAGGACACCACCGCGCAGCGGTGGTGCGCACGACGCAGCCCGCAGCCGCCCGCTCACATGACCCGCCGGACACCCCCGCCGGCCCAAGGCGCCCCGCGTTCCCGATCAGCGATCGACAAGCGAAGGAGGTAAGAGGTTGCCGACCGACACCCCGGCGTCCCCTGCCCCGAGCCCTCACCGGCGGCGCGACGCCCAGGGCGCGTCTCGCGGCGTCTACGCGCGGGCCGCCGACCCGGAGTGCTCGCTCCCCGGCGGCCGGCTCCTGGAGGAGATCCGCGCCGAACTGCGCCGCGCCCCCGACCCGGGACCGGCCACCCGCGACGACCTCGCCGGACGGGCCGCGACCTGGGCGGCCGGGGAGCGGCAGCGCTTCAGCGCGCTCCTCGGGCAGGCGGACGACGACGGGACCCGCGACGCCCTGGTGCGCCGCGCCGCCCTCGCCTGCGCACCGCTCGCCCTGATGTCCGGCGCCTGGCTCCAGTGGCTGAGCTCCCCGGCCACCGCCGACGAACCGGTCGCCCTGCGCGTCCTCACCCTCTACGCCGACGACGTCGGCGCCGGCCACCCCGGGGCCTCCCGGGGTAGCGCCTACCTGGCACTGCTGCGCCGGCTCCTGCTCTCCGAACACGCCGTACCGGCGGCCCGGCTCGCACTCGACCAGCGCATCGACGACGCGGCCTTCCGGCTGCCCGGCCTGCTGCTGGCCATGAGCCGCAGGCCGGAGGACTTCCGGCCCGAGATCCTGGGCGCCGACCTCTGCCTGCGCCACGCCGGGACGCCGCCCGCCCTCGCCCTGGTCCGCGACGCCCTGCCGGGCACCATCGACTGGCCGGCCGTCGACCCCGCCGCCGCCCGCGCCGAGGGCGGCCCCACCGGCCTCGACCGCGCCCGTACGGCCGTCGACGCCCTGCTGGCCGACGACCCGGAGGCGGAGCCCCGCGTCATCGCGGGCCTCGCCTGGGCGCTGGACGCCCTGCGCACCTGGAGCGCGGCCCTGCTCGCCGAGCTCGACGCCTCCCGCGACCCGGCCTACGACATGGCCGAGCTGATGCGGCTGCGCGCCCGGGAAGGCGCGGTCTACCACCACGACTTCGCCGTCGAGGGCCGCTCGCTGTCCGCCTGGCTCACCGAGTGCCGCACCGACCCGGCGCCACTGCTGGGCGTGCTGTCCCGCAGCCGCCTGGTCAAACCGGGCCGCTCCGCGGCGAGCCCGCTGGTCAACGGACTGGTCAGTGAACGCGGGCCGATGTTCCGGGTGTTCGCGCCCGAGGACCTCACCGTGATCCGCCGCTGGATCGACTCCCTGCCGGCCGACGGCTCCGGCGCCGCGGCCGCCACGCCCGTACCGGACGTGGAACCGCTGCGCCTGCCCTCCCTGGACACGGCACCGGCCGACCGGGGCCGGGCACCCGCCGACCTGCGCGAGGCGTACTGGATGCTGCTCAACCGCGCCGGCACCCCGGCGCTGCGCGGCTGGGCGGTGGACTACGTCCGCGGCTGGCTGGCGCGCTCGCGGCACGGCATCGACCGAGTCGACACGCTGCCCGGGGCGTGGAATCCGGCGGGTCTGCGGCCCTGGCTCGCGGAGCAGCACGACCTGCACGGCCAGGAGTTCGCCGAGGGCCGCGAGGCGCCGCCGGCCGGCCGGGCCGAGCTGATCGACTCCACCGTGCAGCTGGCGCCCCTGACCCTGATCGACGGCAGCTGGCTCCAGGGCTTCACCGACTACGAACAGGCCGCCTCGGAGATCGGTTTCTCCCTCTTCGAGACCTACTGGGACGAGCTCGGCAACGGCGAGGAGCGGCTGAACCACCCGCTGATCTACCGCGAGGTGCTCGCGGAGATGGACGTGAAGCTGCCGCCCACCGGCTCCCGGGAGTTCTCGCGCTGGTCCGGCTTCCGGGAGAGCTCCTTCGAACTGCCCGTCTACTGGCTGTGCGTGGGGCGCTTCCCGCGCACGTTCCTGCCCGAGGTCCTCGGCCTGAACCTGGCGATGGAGCTGTCCGGCGTCGGCGGTTCGTACCGGCGGGCCAGGATCGCCCTGAAGTCCCACGGCTTCAGCACCCGGTTCGTCGACATCCACAACACCATTGACAACGTCTCCAGCGGGCACTCCGCCTGGGCGGCCGACGCCGTCGACACCTACATGGCCGGCGTGCCCCTCTCCGGCGGCCCCGGCGGCCGCGACGAGGTCTGGACGCGGGTGCGCGTCGGCTACCGCTCGCTCAACCCCCCGGCCGGGTTCCTGGCCCGCCAGGCCGCCCGGCGGGCGGCCCGTACCAGCGTGAAGGAGCACAGGCATGTCTGATCTGGTTCTGGGCGTCTCCGCCTACTACCACGACAGCGCGGCGGCCCTGGTCGCGGACGGTGTCCCCGTCGCGGCGGCCCAGGAGGAACGATTCACCCGGCGCCGCCACGACTCCGCGTTCCCCGCGCAGGCGGTCGAGTACTGCCTGCGCGAGGCCGGTGTCACCCTGCGGGACGTCTCCGCGGTCGCCTACTACGAGGACCCGGCGCTGAAGTTCCGCCGGGTGCTGACGACCCTGGCGGGCGCGGCCCCCAAGGGCTTCGCCTCCTTCGAGCACACCCTCCCCGAGTGGCTGGCCTGGAAGCGGCGCACGGCCGACACCGTCCGGCGCAGCCTGCTCGAACTCGGCCTGGGCCGGGTTCCGGAGATCAAGGTGCGCCGCCACCACGAGTCGCACGCCGCCTCCGCCTTCTACCCCAGCCCCTACGAGTCCGCCGCGGTGCTGTGCATCGACGGCGTCGGCGAGTGGGCGACCACCACGATGTGGCACGGCCGCGGCGACCGGCTGCGGCCCGTCGCCGAGCTGCGCTTCCCGCACTCGCTGGGCCTGCTGTACTCCGCGTTCACCTATTTCTGCGGCTTCAAGGTCGACTCCGGCGAGTACAAGCTGATGGGCCTCGCGCCCTACGGCAAGCCGCGCTTCGCCGGGCTCATCCGCGAGAAGCTGATCGACGTCAAGCCCGACGGCTCCTTCCGGCTCGACATGCGCTACTTCGAATACCTGCGCGGCCAGGTCATGACCGGCCGGGCCTTCGAGAAGCTCTTCGGCGGGCCCCGGCGCCGCTCCGAAGGCGCGCTGACGGAGCGCGAGTTCGACCTCGCGGCATCGGTGCAGCAGGTCACCGAGGAAGTGGTGATCAAGCTGGCCCGTACGGCGCGGGAGCGCACCGGCGAGTCGCGGCTGTGCCTGGCCGGCGGCGTGGCGCTCAACTGCGTGGCCAACGGCAAGGTGATCAAGGAAGGGATCTTCGACGAGGTCTGGATCCAGCCCGCCGCCGGTGACGCGGGCGGCGCCCTGGGCGCCGCCCAGGCGGTGGCCGCCGAGCGCGGCGCCCGCCGCACCCACCTGGGCACCGGCCGGGACGCGATGTCCGGCTCGCTGCTGGGCCCCTCCTACAGCGACGACGAGATCGCCGCGTACCTCGACGCCAAGGGCGCCCCGTACACCCGGCTGGAGCCGGACGCGCTGGCCCGCGAGGTCGCCAAGGGGCTGGCCGCCGGAAAGATCGTCGGCTGGTTCCAGGGCCGGATGGAGTTCGGCCCCCGCGCGCTGGGCGCGCGCTCGATCCTGGGCGACCCGCGTGACCCGGTGATGCAGTCCGCGATGAACCTGAAGATCAAATTCCGGGAGTCCTTCCGGCCGTTCGCGCCCTCGGTGCTCGACACCGAGACCAAGGACTACTTCGATCTCCAGCAGGAGAGCCCGTACATGCTCGTGGTGACCGACGTCGCCGAGGCGCAGCGCGTCGAGGCCAAGGCCCCCGAGAACGCCTCCGGGCTGGATCTGCTCAAGGTCCAGCGGTCGACGATCCCCGCGGTCACGCACGTCGACTCCTCGGCGCGGGTGCAGACCGTCTCCGCGCACAACAACGAGCCGTACCACCGGCTGCTGACGGCGTTCAAGGAGGAGACCGGCTGCCCCGTGGTCGTCAACACCTCCTTCAACGTGCGCGGCGAGCCGATCGTGAACACGCCGGACGACGCCTACACGTGCTTCATGCGCACCGACATCGACCTGCTGGCGCTGGGCGGCTTCCTGCTGGAGAAGTCCGCGCAGCCGGAGTGGCGCGAGGAGAACGACTGGCGCGAGGCCATCCCCCTCGACTAGGCCGTGTCCGGCGGATCTTCGGCTGCGGGCCGGCTGTGCCGCGTGGCCGCCTGCGGCGGGGCGGGTCCTCTTTGCCGCCTGCGGCGGCGGGCGCCCTGCGGGCGCGTCCTCAAGCTCCCCCAGCTACCGCTGGGAGGTGCCCCCAGACGGGCTTGATTTCGCTGGGCTCAGCCACCTTCAGCCCGTTGGGGGCACCCCCAGCGGTAGCTGGGGGAGATTGAGGACACCGCCGCGCAGCGGTGGTGCGCACGACACGGCCCGCAGTGCCCGCTCACATGATCCGCCGGACACGGCCTAGCCCACCCGGGACGGCCCTCTCCCGCCCTGACGAAGACGACCTCTTGGAAAGAGCAGGCCGATGCGCAAACCCCTTCTCATCGCTGTCTACTACCTGTTGGTCACGCCCATCGGCCTGCTGAGCCGGCTGGTGCGCGACCCGCTGACCCGCCGCTGGGACCGCGGCGCGCGGAGCTACTGGATTCCCGTCGCGAGCCATGACTGAGCCGGCGACCACGCGAGTGACCGATCGGAGCCCTCGATGACAGGCGGCATACGACTGTCCCAATACCGTCTCGACGACGGTACGCGAGATGTGCTGGGCAAGGAGATCTCCGCGCGCGTCGCGGCGACGGAACTGGACTCGGACGCCGACGAGGCGATCCTGGCCACCATCGGCGCCCACGCGCTGGGCAATCTGCTGCCCGGGCAGGTCCTGCACGAGCTGGAGATCTTCTCGGTCGCCGGCGCCCACGCCCTGCTCCTGGGGAACCTGCCCCGCCAGGACTTCCCTCCCACCCCGGTGCACGGCTACGGCGACGAGACCGCCCTGGCCGCCACCAACGCGCTCCACTTCGGGCTGCTCCAGTTGCTGGGCCGCACCCCGTTCGCGGTGAGCTACGAGAACGACGGCCGGCTGGTCCGCAACGTGGTGCCCAACCCGGCCGCGTCCGGGATCACCAGCTCCTGGGGCGCGGACTCGGAGTTCTTCTGGCACTCCGACCAGCCCCACCTGCCCTTCGGCGAACCCGGCACGGACCCCCGGCTGTACGTGCCGCACTACCTGTCCTTCTACGCCGTGCGCAACGCCGAACGCGTCCCCACGGAGCTCACCTCCGTGGACGGCATCGCCGACGCCCTGGACGAGAGCACCCTGCGGCTGCTGGAGCGGCCCGAGTACGCGGTCGGGGTGCCCGCCTCCAACGACGCCGACGCGCCCGTACGGCAGCTGGAGAACGCTCGGCTCCTGGAGACCGGCCCCGACGGCCGCCGACGGGCCCGCTACGACCAGGGCACCACCCGGGGCCTCACCGAGGACGCGGCCGCGGCCCTCGCCTCGTACGGCGACTTCCTGGCCGAGGTCCCGACCGCCGACCTCATGCTCACCCCCGGCGACTTCATGATCTTCGACAACTGCCGGGTGCTCCACCGCCGGCGGGCCTTCACCCCCCGCCCCGACGCCGAGGCGCGCTGGCTGCGCCGCGTCTACGCCAGCTGACCCGGGCCCGGGCCCCCACCGGCCCGGGCCGCGCCGACCACCAACCCACAGACACCACAAGGAGTCCGCATGTCCCGGAAGTTTCGCGTTGCGGTGATCGGCGGCCGTCCGGCACCGATCAACGGAGCCAAGGACCTCGACATCGACATCGTGCTCGTCCACGAGAAGGGCGCGTACGACGAGGCCGTCGCGGAGCACTGCGAGCGGATCATCCACGCGCCGCTCGACGACGGCCCGGCGATCCTGGAGGTGCTGCGCCCGCTGCACGAGGAGCGCCCCTTCGACCGGGTGATGACCACCACCGAGCCGGCGGCCGAGTCGACCGGCTTCGTGGTCGACGCCCTCGGCCTGCCGGGCGTCAGCGAGGCCACCGCCCGGGCCCTGAAGGACAAGGCCCTCACCCGTGAAATGCTGGCCAAGCACGACCTGAGCCCGGTCCGCTACCGCGTCGTGCGCAGCGTCGAGGAGGCCACCGACTTCCTCGCCGAGGTCGGCGGCCCGATCGTCATCAAGCCCGTCGACGGCGTCGCGAGCCTGCACATCCACGAGATCTCCGAGCCCGGCCAGGTGGCGGCCGCCTGGGACGCCCTCCAGGCCGCCGGCGCCACCGCGCCCATCGCCGAGGAGTTCCTGACCGGCCCGGTCGTCAGCGTCGACTCCTTCTCCTTCGAGGGCCGTCACCTGACCATCGGCTACTCCGAGTACCGCATGAACGACCGCTTCGTGGAGTGGGAGGTCAGCACCCCCAGCCGCGTCGCCGTGCCGCAGCTGGCGGAGCTGCGGGCGCTGACCGTCAAGCTGCTGGACGCCGTCGGCCTCACCGAGGGCCCCTCGCACAGCGAGTTCGTCCTCACCCCCGACGGTCCGCGCGTCCTGGAGTCCCACGCCCGGCTCGCCGGCAGCGGGGCCCCCGAGCTCGTACGCCGCGCCTTCGGCCTCAGCCTCAACCGGATGTTCCTCACCGTGCCGCTGGGCATCGACGAGCTGCCCGAGACCTCGCCCGAGCCCATCGGCGGCGCCGCGGTGCGCTTCTTCACCCCCGACGCCGGCCCGGTGCGCGCCGTCGACGTGGACGAGGACATCCCGGCCGTCGTCCGCCGGCTGCCCAAGGGCGAGGTGCCCCTGGTCTTCCTGCCCTACCTCGACGAGCTCACCGGCCACGAGGTGGCGGCCGTCATCCAGAAGAGCCCCGGCGACGAGGTGCCCCCGCTGCTCACGGTCGCCGACTGCGTCTCCGGCTATGTGATCGCCTCCGGCCGCGACGCCGACGACGCGGTGGCCAAGTGCGACGACATCAACGACCGCGTCCGCTTCCGGATCGGCTGACGGTCCGCCCGACGAGGGACCGCACACCGGCCGGGCCGCCGCCTCGCGCCGTCGACCGAGGGGAGAACCCTGTGCACAACAACGCAGCGGAACTGCTGGAGACGGCGCACAAGGCCGTCGCGGACGAGTTCGGCCCGGACGACGGCCTGGCCCGGGTCGCGCTGCACCTCATCGAATGCGCGACGGACGTCGTGGAGGGCCTGCCCGGCACCGACCTCGACGCCGCCCACGAGGCCCTGCGCGCGGCCCGCGCCGCCGTGCTCACCGCGACCTACGCCGTACGCCACATCCACGACCACGCCAGAAGGGAACAGCCTTGAGCGACCACATCCTGGTCATCCACCGGTGGCGCGACCGGTACGCGCTGTACGCGGACTACATCGACCACAGCGCGCACCACGTCACCTACGTGACCACGGTGCTGGGCAGGCAGTCGATCCCCGACAGCGCGGCGGGCATCGTCACCGTCCGGGAGACCGACGACTTCCACCAGGTCAAGCAGGCCGTGGACACCCTCTCGGTGCGGTTCGGCCCGCCCGCCCGGGTGGTGGCGCTCAACGAGGGCGACCTGGACACGGCGGCCCTGCTGCGGGCGCAGCTCGGCTGCCCGGGCCAGAGCCCGATGGAGCTGGCGCGGTTCCGCGACAAGCTGACGATGACGGAGATCGTGGCGTGCGCCGGGATCCGGACGCCCGCCTTCGCGGACGCCCCGGACCCGGAGGCGGTGCGGGAGTTCGCCGAAACCCACGGCTGGCCGGTGATCGTCAAGCCGCGGCGCGGCACCGCCAGCCGGGGCGTCCTGCGGATCGGCTCGCCCGGCGAGCTGGACGGGCTGGCGGCCCAGCCGCCGGAGGCCCGGCTGGTGCAGACGTTCTGCCCGGACGGCATCTTCCACGTCGACGGCGTGTGGACGGGCACCGCCCTGGGCCCCTGGCGGGCCTCGCGGTACGTCAACACCTGCGTCGACTTCACCGAGGGCCAGGCGCTGGGCTCGGTGGAGGAGGACGACCCCGCCCTCCTCGGCCCGCTGGGCGAGTTCACCGCCGCCGTCGCGGCGGCGCTGGGCGGCCGCCGGCCGTGGGTGTTCCACCTGGAGGTGTTCGTCGGGCCGGGCGAGGGCGGCGGCTCGCCGCGCCTGACCTTCCTGGAGGCCGGCTGCCGCGTCGGGGGAGCGGAGATCCCGTTCATCTGGCGCGAGGTGCACGGCCTGGACCTAATGGCCGCCGCGGCCGCCATCCAGCTCGGCCACGACCCCGTGGCCGCCCCCTCCTCCCGCCCTCGGCAGGACGGCCGGGGCGGCTGGCTGCTGGTGCCCACCCCGGTGCCCGCCCCCTGCGAGGTCGTCGCCGCCGCGCTGCCGTCCGCCGGCGGCACCGCAGGCCCGTACACCCAGGTGGTGCCGCCGGTGGGGTACGTGATGCCGAAGGTCGGCGGCTACGAGCACGTGGGCGCCCGGTTCCGGTTCCGCGGGTCGACAACTCACGAGGTGGAGAAGGCGATTCAGGCCACCGCCGACCAATTCACCCTCGACTGCGTTGCGGTTGAATACCCGAGGTCACCCGTCAGCCGGGGCGGCTGTGGTCTCGACCGCTAGCCGACGCCCCGTTCGGTAAGGAGTTCTATGGTCAGCACGCACGCCGTGGTCGGCATGGCCCTCGTCGCCCTGGGCATGGTCCTGACTCCCGGCCCCAACATGATCTACCTGGTGTCGAGGTCGGTGACGCAGGGACGCAAGGCCGGAATGGTCTCCCTGATCGGCGTCGCCGTCGGCTTCTTCGTCTACCTCCTCGCCGCGATCGCGGGCATCGCCGCCCTCTTCGCCCTGGTGCCCGCCGTCTACACGGCGGTCAAGCTGGCCGGCGCCGCCTACCTGGCCTGGCTCGCCTGGAAGACGCTCAAGCCCGGCGGTGTCTCCGCCTTCGACCCCAAGCCGCTGCCGCCGGACCCGCCGCGCAAGCTCTTCACGATGGGCCTGGTCACCAACCTCCTCAACCCCAAGATCGCGATCCTCTACATCTCGGTGCTCCCGCAGTTCGTCGAGCCCGACCGGGGCAACGTGGCCGGCCAGAGCCTGATACTCGGGCTCACCCAGATAGCCATAGCGATCACCGTCAACGGTCTGATCGCCATGGCGGCCGGCTCCATCTCCGGCTTCCTGCGCAGCCGCCCGCGCTGGCTGAGCATCCAGCGCTATGTGATGGGCACCGTGCTCGCCGGCATCTCCGTGCGGGTCGCCCTCACCTGACACCCGCGAACGCCCCTCCCGTCAGCCCGTGCCGAACCCTTCGGCACGGGCTGATCTGCGTCGTCAGCGGGTCGGTAGGACGCCGTTAGGACGCCTGTAGGGCGGCGGTATGCCGGCGTCAGCGAATCGGTAGAGCGGGCTGGTGTGCTGGACGGAGTCGCGGCGCTCAAGCGCCTCCGAAGGGATGGATCCCGTCCATGACAGCATCGCCGCCCCGACCGCAGGAACACCGTCCGGCGGACGGAGCCCTCGCCGAGCGCGTAACGGCCGCCCTCCGGCGGCGGACCGGCCCGGAGCCGTTCACCGACGCGACCGAACTGGCCGCGCTGGGCGTCGACTCGCTCCTGCTGCTGCGCGTCATCGCCGACCTCGCGCTCGACCCCACCCAGGAGATCGATCCTCAGGGCCTCGCCGAGGTGATCACCGTCGCGGACCTGCGCGCGTTCGTCGCCCGCTGGCACGCCGCGTCCTGACACCACCGGCCCGAGCGACCCGTCCGGCGGACGGTGAGGAGAGAGAAGAAGAGTGGAGTACCGCCAAGAACTGCCCGTGACCCCCTCGCAGCGCAACCTCCTGTTCCTCCAGGAGGCGGTGGACCGCAAGGACCTCTACAACATCGGCTTCCGCGTCGTCTTCGACACCGTCGTGGAGGCCGGCCGGCTGCGGACCGCGCTCGACCGCCTGCTGCGCGTCCAGCCCACCCTGCGCACCGAGTTCGACCTGTCCTCCGGAACACCCCGCGCGGTGATCACCGAGCCCGCCGGGGCGCCCCTGGAGATCGTCGGCCACACCGCCGGGGACGGCGACTGGGAGCCCTGGCTGGAGGCCCGGAGCCGGGAGTTCGCCACCGAACCGGTCGACCTGCGGCAGGCACCGCTGTGCCGGTTCCGGCTGCTGCTCGGCGAAAAGCGCTCCGCGCTGCTGTGCAACGTCCACCACGCCATCAGCGACGGCGTGTCCATGGAGGTCCTCCTCGACGAGCTGTGCGAGGGCTACCGGGACGCGGACAGCGGCGCCGGCGCGGTGGCCGAACGCGAGAGGTGGCTCAAGGCCGAACTCGCCGCCCAGTGCGCCGCGTCCGAGGCGGCCGTCGAAGCCGGGGCCGTACGGGACCTCGCGGCCGCGCTCGCGGACGTCGCCCCGACCACGCTCCACCCCCTGCCCGGCCGCCCGGCCGACACCGGGTTTCGCGGCGGCATCCTGCGCGTCCTGCTGCCCACCGAGGAGCGGGCCCGCCTGGAGCGGACCGCGCGGCAGCTGTCGAGGACCCCGTACTGCATCCTGCTCGCCGCCTACGCGGTCCTCCTCGGCGACTACTCCGGCAACCCCGACGTCGTCGTCGGCAGCCCCTTCTCCGCCCGTCGCACCATCGCCTCGCACCAGCTGTGCGGCTTCTTCGTCAACACCCTCCCGGTCGTCCTGCCCGCCGTGGACCGGCCGTTCGACGAGCACCTCGCCGCCGTGTCCGAGCGGGTGCGCGAGGCCAAGCGCTACCAGTCGGTGCCCTTCGACGCCCTCGTCACCGAGCTCGCCCCCGAGCGGTCCTCCAACCGCAACCCCGTCTTCCAGTGCATGTTCGCCATGCAGGACGGGCTGCGCACCCGCCGCGAGCTCGCGCCCGGCGTCGGCGCCCGCGTCGAGTTCGTCCACAACGCCACCTCCAAGTTCGACCTCTGGCTCGGCGCGACCCCGGTCGACGACGGCCTGGAACTGGAGCTGGAGTACGACGCCGACCTGCTCCCGGCGTCCTACGCCGAGCGGTTCCTCGCCGAGTACCGGCAGCTGCTGTCCGGCGCCCTCACCACCCCGTCGGCCACCACCCGGGAGCTGCTCGGCGCGCTCGACACCCGCGAGCGGCCCGTGCTGCGGCAGGGCGGCGGCGCCGACGGGCGGGCCGAGGGCGGCCTGCTCGGCATGGTCCTCGCCGCGGCGCGGCGCACCCCGGACGCCGTGGCGGTCACCGAGCCCGGCAGCCCCGGACTGAGCTACGCGCAGCTCCTGGAGCGGGCCGCGCGCGGCGCCGCCGGGCTGCACGCCCGCGGAGTGCGGCGCGGCGACACCGTCGGGCTGGTGCCCGACTCGCTGCCCGACACCGTCACCGCGATGCTCGCCATCCTGTGGTGCGGCGCCGCCTATCTGCCGATCGACCCCGCGCTGCCGGCCGACCGGCTGTCCTACATGCTGGCCACCGCCGGGAGCCCGTTCCTGATCAGCGCCCGGCCGGTCGTCCCCGACGAGCCCCCGCGCGCCGCCATCGGCGACCTGGAGGCCGCCGGCGGCGCCCGCCTCCCGGAACCGGCGGGCACCGACCCGGTGTACGTCATGTTCACCTCGGGCTCCACCGGCCGGCCCAAGGGCGTCCGGATGGGCCAGGCGGCGTTGATCAACCTGCTGCGCTGGCAGACGGACGCCCTGGCGATGGGGCCGGACACCCGGTTCCTGCAGTTCGCGCCGCTCGGCTTCGACGTCTCGTACCAGGAGATCTTCCCGACGCTCGCCGTCGGCGGCACCGTCCACGGCCTGGGCGCGACCGACCGCAGGGACCTCGACCGGGTGACCGCCCTCGTCGACGAGGCCGCCCTGACCCACGTCTACCTGCCCGTCGCCGTGCTCGGCGCCTTCGCCGCCTCCGCCCTGGACGCCGGCCGCGGCCTCGCCGCGCTGCGGTTCCTGTGCGTGTCGGGGGAGCAACTGCACCTCGACAGCCGCGCCGAGCGGTTCCTGGCCCGCGCCGAGGGCTGCCGGGCCGTCAACCTCTACGGGCCCACCGAGACCCACGCGGTGACGTACCAGGTGCTGCCCGGCGGCGACCACGAGCGCCCCGCGCACGTGCCCATCGGGCGGCCCCTGACGGGCGTCGACGCCTACCTCCTCGGCCCGGACGGCCACCCGGTGCCGCCCGGCGCGGTGGGCGAGCTCTATCTGGGCGGGGTGTGCACCGCCGACGGCTACGTGGGCGACGAGGAGCGCACGGCCGCCGCGTTCCTGCCGGTGCCGGGCGACACCACGGGCACGGACCGGATGTACCGCACCGGCGACCTGGCGGTGCTCGCCGAGGACGACACGCTGATCTTCCTCGGCCGGCGCGACGCGCAGGTCAAGGTGCGCGGCCACCGCGTGGAGCTCGGCGAGATCGAGACCGCGGCCGAGCGCCTGCCGGCCGTGGCCGCCGCCGCGGCCGCCGTACGGGGCGCCGGCGAGCAGGCCGCCCTGTGCCTGTTCGTACGGGCCGCCGAGGGCGCGGCACCGGCCGAGGGCGAGCTCCGCGCCGCACTGGAACGGACCCTGCCGACCTACATGATCCCCCGGCACATCGTGACCGTGGAGTCCGTGCCGCTCACCCCCAACGGCAAGGTCGACCGGCCGGCCCTGCTGCGCCGCTTCGAGGCGGGGGAGTTCACGGCCCTCGCCGCCGGCGGGCCGGCCACCACCTGGGAGCCGACCGGCACCGAACGCGAGGTCCGCAAGCTGTGGGGCGAGCTCCTCGACCGCGAACCGGCGGGGCCCGAGGACTCCTTCTTCGCACTGGGCGGCAACTCCTTCGACGTGCTCAAGCTCGTCACCGCGCTGGAGCGCACCACCGGGCTGCGCGTGCCGGTCGGCGTGTTCTTCCAGCGGCCGACCGTCCGCGCCCTGGCGGCCCACATCGACGAGGAAACGGCCACGCGAGAGGGGCCGGCCCTGTGAGGAGCGGCATGACGACCACCACCGTCCAGCTGATCGAGGAACGCGTCCGGAGCGCCCCCGGCAGGACCGCCGTCATCTGCGGCACCACCCGCCTCACCTACGGCGAGCTGTGGGGGCAGGCCACCCAGGTCGCGCAGGTCCTGGCCGGGCGGCCCGACACCGAGCGGACCGTGGCCCTCCTGGGGCCGGGCACCGCGGAGTTCATGACGGCGGCGCTCGGCGCCTGGATCGCCGGCCTGGCCTGGGTCCCCCTCGACCCGAGACTGCCGGCGGAGCGCGTGCGGCACGTCCTCACCGACACCGGCGCCGGCCTGGTCCTCGACACCGGCACCACCGCGGCCGTCGGCACCGGCCTGCCGACGCTGCGCGTCGACACCCTCCCGCACCGGGCCCCCGAGGAGCCCGTACGCCCCCGGGCGACCGGCGCCGACCCGGCCTACATCATCTACACCTCGGGCTCCACGGGCGTCCCCAAGGGCGTCCGCGTCTCCCACCACCCGCTCGCCGTCTTCCTCCGAGCGGCCGTCGGTGCCTACGACTTCACCGACACCGACGTGGCGCTCTCCTTCGCCTCGCCCGGCTTCGACGCCGCCGTCGAGGAGATGTGGGCGCCCCTGGTCGCGGGCGGCACGGTACTGCTGCGCGGCGCGGCCCTGTGGACCGGTCCGCAAATGTTCGAGCGGGTCCGGACGCACGGCGTGACCTTCGTGCTGTGCACCACCGCCTACTTCGAGGCGTTCTTCGGCGAGGAGCTCACCGACGCCGACGTGGCCGCGCTGGGCGGGCTGCGGGGCATCGTCTTCGGCGGTGAGGCCGTCAGCCCGGCCGTGGTGCGGCGCTGGTCCAACGGACCCCTCGGCCGGATCCCGGTGTGCAACACCTACGGACCCACCGAGACCGTCGTCACCGCCACCCTCCACTGGATCCACCAGGGCTGGTCCGGCGGCGACCGCGTCCCCATCGGGCACGCCATGCCCGGCCACGAGCCCGTCGTCCTCGACGAGGACGGCAAGGGCGCGGCCGTCGGCGAGCTCTACCTCGGCGGCCCGTGCGTCGCCGACGGCTACCTCGGCCGCCCCGACCTCACCGCCGAACGCTTCGTACGGCTGCCCGGCCGCGAGGGGATCCACTACCGCACGGGCGACCTCGTCGAGGTGGGCGAGGACGGCGCGATGCTCTTCCTCGGCCGCGCGGACCGGCAGGTGAAGGTCCGCGGCTTCCGCATCGAGCTCGAAGAGATCGAGGTGGCCCTGCGCGGCCTGGGGCAGGTGCGCAACGCCGTCGTCGCCCTGGAGAAGGGACCCAGCGGCCGCGACCGGCTCGTCGCCTACGTCGTACCCCAACAGGGCGGTCCCGGCCCGGACTTCGTGGCCGGCATCAAGGCCGCCCTCGGGGCCAGGCTGCCGGTCTACATGGTGCCCGAGGCGGTCGCCGTACGGGAGGAGCTGCCGCTCGGCGTCACCGGCAAGGTCGACCGGGCACGGGTCGCGACCGGGGCGGGGCCGGCATGACCGGGACCCAGGCCAGCCCCCTCGCGATCGTCAGCGGCGGCACCCGGGGCATCGGGCGCACCCTGAGCGAGCGCCTCGTCAAGCTCGGCCACCGCGTCGTGGCCCTCTACCGCTCCGACGAGACCGCGGCCCGCGCCCTCCGCGACGACCTCGGGCCCGCCGTGCACACCGTGCGGGCCGACATCGCCGACGCGGACGCCGTCCGTGCCGCCGTCGCCGCCGTCACCGGCGCGCACGGCGCGCCCGCCCTGCTGGTGAACAACGCCGGCATCAACATCGACAAGCCGTTCCTGGAGATCACTCCCGAGGAATGGCGCCGCGTCCTGGACACCAACCTCTCCGGCGCCTTCCACCTCACCCAGGCCGTCGTGCCCCACATGCTGGAGCGCCCGGACGGCGGCAACGTCATCAACATCGGTGCCACCACCGGCATCCGCCCGCGCACCGACGGCGCCGGCTACTGCGCCAGCAAGGCCGGCCTGCTGCACCTGACCAAGTGCCTGGCCCTGGAACTCGCCCCCCGGATCCGCGTCAACTGCCTGATCCCCGGCATGACCTGGACCGAGGAGCTCGTCGAACGCTTCCACCTCGACGACCCCGTCGCCCGCGAGTCCGTCCTGCGCCAGATCCCCCAACGACGTATCGGCTCCACCTCCGACATCGCCGACGCCCTCGAATTCCTGACCGGCGCCTCCAGCGCCTACATCACGGGGCAGAAGCTGATCGTCGACGGTGGCCAGTTCATGTGGTAGGAGACCCATGCCCCCGTCCGTAGAAGAGGCTGCAGAAGAGACCGTCCGGGCCGCCCGGACCGCGAGCGAGACCGCGCCGCCGGTCGGCGACCCCGCCTATCAGCGCTACTGCCGCACGCTCGCCGAGCGGCTGCGGGAGGACTGGCCGGCCATCCTGAAGGCCAACGCCGAGGACGTCGGCGCGGCGACCTCCCGCGGCCTGCCCGCCACGATCGTCGACCGGCTCCGCCTGACCGACGACCACCTGGAGGTCCTGGAGCGGCTCGCCGGCGCGGTGCACGACGCGCTGCCCGCCGCCACCGCCAAGGGCCCGGAGACACCGGTCGGCGAGTGGGGCGTCCGCCGCCAGGTGCCCAAGCCGCTGGGCGTGGTCCTGATGGTCTACGAGGCCCGGCCCACCGTCACCGTCGAGGGCGCCCTGCTGAGCGTCGGCACCGGCAACGCCGTCCTGCTGCGCGGCGGAAAGGAGATCGCTGCCACCAACACCGCCCTGGCCGCCACCCTGCGCGCCGCCGCCGAACGCGCCGGCCTGCCCGCCGGCATGGCCACGGTCCTCGACGACCCCAAGCGCGCGCAGCTCCGTTGGCTCCTGGCCCACCCGGACGCCGTGGACGTCCTCATCCCCCGCGGCAGCCCCTCCCTGATCGACTACTGCCGCACGGCGACCTCCATCCCGGTCATCGCCAGCGGCGGCGGCGTCAACCACCTCTACGTGCACCGCAGCGCCGACCTGGAACGGGCCGCCGCGATCGCCCTGGACAGCAAGGTCGGCGAGCCGACCGCCTGCAACACCCTGGAACTGGCCCTCGTCGACTCCTGCGTCGCCGAGGAGTTCACCGCCCGCCTCGCCGAGGCCGCCCAGCGCGAGAGGCACCCCACGACGCTCCGCGTCGACCCGGGGCTGGGGCCGGTCGCCGCCGGCGACATGGTGCGCGTACAGCCCCTGGAGGAACACGACCTGGGGCGCGAGTTCCTCGACCGGGCGGTCGGCGTCCTGGCCGTCGACGGCCTCGACGAGGCGGTGCGGCACATCCGCCGGTACGGCTCGGGCCACACCGAGGGCGTCGTCGCCGAGGACCGGGGCACCCTCGACGCCTTCGTCGCGCGCGTCGACGCCGCCACGCTCGTCACCAACGGCTCGCTGCGCCTGCACGACGGCCCGACGATGGGGCTCGGCCCCGAACTGTCCATCAGCACCGGGCGCCTGCACGTCCGCGGCCCGGTCACCCTGGGCGACCTGCTCACCCGCAGCTGGCTGATCTCCGCGCGCGGCACCCTCCGCGACGCCCCGCGATGAGCCCGTACCCGCACCCCGTCACCCACGGCCCGCACACAGAAGGGCACACCTCCGTGCCGAGCGACACCACCGCGACACCGGACCCCACCCTGATCAGCGCGTCGGTCAAACGCGTCCTCATCACCGAGTCCCGGATCTCCGTCACGCCCGACGCGGTCCCCGACGACGAGCCGCTCAACGGCGGGCTCCTGAAGGTCAGCTCCCTGGGTTTCCTCGGCATGCTGATCCGGCTGGAGGACGACCTGGGCGTCGAGCTCCCCGACGACCTGTTCGTCGGCCGGACCTTCCACACGGTGCGCGACATCATCGACCTCGTCACCACGGCCGCCGAGGGGGACGCGTGAGCACCGCCGGCGTCCCGGCCGCCTGGCGCAGCGTCCTGCCACACCTGGACGACGCGCTGCCCGCCGACCTCGCCCCCGAGCGCGCCCCCGACGGCTCCGGCGTGCACGTCAACCTGCCGCTCGAACTCGTCCGGCAGAGCATCCAGCCGCGCGACACCTGGGCCATCCCCGAGGAGGTCGTCGCCGCCTACCGCTCCTTCCGCCCCACTCCGCTGTGGCGGGCCGCGGGCTTCGAGCGGGCGATCGGCGCGAAGGTCCCGGTGTACGTGAAGTACGAGGGCGGCAACATCTCGGGCAGCCACAAGCTCAACACCGCGCTGGCCCAAGCGTATTACTACCAGCGCGCCGGGATGACCGAGCTGGTCACCGGCACCGGGGCCGGCCAGTGGGGCACCGCCCTGGCCGCCGCCTGCGCGCTGTTCGGCCTGCGCTGCACCGTCTTCATGGTCGGCACCAGCCTCGGCAGGAAGCCCTACCGGGGCGTGCTGATGCGCATGCTCGGCGCCGAGGTGCACGCCAGCCCCAGCACCCTCACCGAGGTCGCCCGCGCCGACGACGGCACCCGGGGCAACAGCCTCTCGCTGGCCATCGGCGAGGCCGTCGAGTACGCCGCAGGGCGGCAGGGCACGGCCTTCTGCATCGGCAGCGGCGAGACGTACAGCATCCTGCACCAGTCGGTGATCGGCCTGGAGGCACAGGAGCAGCTCGCGGCGCTGGAGTGCGAGGCCGGCACGGTCGTGGGCGCGGTCGGCGCGGGATCGAACTTCGGCGGCATCGCGCTGCCCTTCTTCGCCGACGCCCGGGCGCGGGGGCAGGAGCCGCCCCGGCTGGTCGCCGCCGAGTCCGCCGCGAGCCCCAAGCTCAGCAAGGGCGTCTACGCCTACGACAAGACCGACGCCACCGGCGCCGGCCCGCGCGAGGCCATGTACACCATCGGCAGCGACTACCGGATCCCCGACGCGCACTCGGCCGGGCTGCGCTTCCACGGCGCCGCGAAGGTCATCTCGGCGATGCGCCACGCCGGTCACGTCGACGCCGTGGCCGTGGGCCAGGTCGAGGCGCTGGAGGCGGGGCGGCTGTTCACCCTGCACGAGATGGTGCTGCCGGCGCCCGAGTCCGGGCACGCCCTCGCGGTCGCCGCGCGGCTGGCCGCCGGGGACCGGGGCGACGGGCGCGGGGTGCTGGTCTGCCTGAGCGGCCACGGCTATCTCGACCTGGGCGCCTACCAGCAGCTGCTGGCCGGTGAGCTGTCCGATCCCGACCCCGACCCGGCCGCCCTGCTCGCCGCGACCAGCGGCCTCCAGCGCGCCGGTGCCCGCCCGGAGGTCCTCGCATGAGTCCCGTCACCCACCCGGCCGAGCTCCTGGACTGCCTCCAGACGAACCTGGCCCTGCTCGCCGACCGGCTGCACGGCCCCGGCACCTCCCTCCGCCTGGGCGCCCCACTGCGGCTGCGCACCCGCACCGGCGACCACGGCCTGCCCACCGTCGAGCCGACCCTCGACCAGCACACGGCCGACGCCTGCACGCTGCTGGGCCTGGCCGTGGCCGAGCACCGCACGGCGGGCCCGGCGGCCTTCGGCACCGGCCGCCCGGTGTACGTGGTCGCGGACGCCTTCCACCTGCCGTGGGTGCCCTACTTCGGGCAGAAGCACATCGAGCACAGCTTCGTCGCGGAGGCGACGGACGGCGGCGTCACGATCAGCGACGCCTACCACAACGAGACCCCGTGGGGCCCGGCCAGACCGCTGACCCGCGCCTACCGCGCGGACGAGCTGGCGGCGATCCTGGAGGGCGTCCCCGGCGGATTCGAGATCATCGAGTTCGCCCCGGCACCGCTCGGCCCCGCCCCGGACCCGGCGGTCGGGTTCGGCCCCCGGGACGCCGAGGACTACGTCCGCGCGTACGCCGGGCACCCCGACCGCGCCGCCGCCCTCGACCGGTTCACGCTGGAGACCTGGCTGCTGGCCCGCTCCCGCCGCCTGCACGCCGCCTTCCTCGAAGCGCGCGACGGCGGCGTGAGCACCGCGGTCCACCAGCACCTGGCGACCTGGAACGCCCTGGTCGAGCACGCGTACCTGGCCTTCCGCCGGGTCTCGCGCGGCCACGCCGAACCACCGGGACTCCTCATGCGCGCGGCCGCGTTGCTGCGCGCGGACGTCACGCTGTTCGCCCGCCCGGCGGGGGAGGGCGACGTGCGCGACGCCGTACGGGCGACCGTGGCCGCCGTCCTGGACGTGCCCGCGCCGCGCCTGGAGACCGAGCCGCTGACCGCGATCCCGTCCTTCGGCTCCTTCCGGATGGTGGAGATCGTGGAGCGACTGGAGAAGGACTTCGCCGTCGAGTTCGACGCGGGCGACCTCGTACCGGAGAAGCTGCACAGCCTCGACTCGCTGTGCGCGCTCGTCACCGGCGCCCTGGCCGGCACCGGGGAAGGAGACCGCCGTGGCGCCTGACCTCGCCCCGCTCCTGCACGGCCTGCTCGACACCGCCGCGCACGACCACCCGGACCGGCCGGCCGTCTCCGACCGGACGACGACCGTGACCTACCGCGAACTCGCCGCCGCCTCGCGCCGCGTCGCGGCCTGGCTGGACGGCCAGGGCCTGACCGCCGGCGACCGCGTGGTGGCCGTCTGCCCGCCGTCGGTGCCCGTCGCCGCCCTGGTCTTCGGCGCCGTCCGGCACGGCCTGGTCTTCTCCGTCCTGCACGAGCAGGTGCGCGGATCGGCCCTCGACCACGTCCTCGGCGACTGCGAACCCGCCCTGCTGATCAGCGACGACGCGGCGGCCCGGCAGGCCGCCGGCGAGCGCGGCATCCCCGCCCGCACGGTGGGCGCCCTCGCCGGCGCCATGACGGACGGCGCCGAATCCGCCGGCCCGGCCCGCGCCCCGCTGACCGTCGACCCGGTCTGCCTGATCTACACCTCCGGCACCACCTCCCGGCCCAAGGCCGTGGTCAGCACCCACCAGCAGGTGGTCTTCGCCGCGCGGGCCATCCAGGAGCGGCTGGGCTACCGCCCGGACGACGTCGTGTACTGCCCGCTGCCACTCTCCTTCGACGTCGGCCTCTACCAGCTCTTCCTCGGCGCCTGCGCGGGCGCCCACGTCCACCTGGGCGACGCCGCGCAGGCCGGGCCCCTGCTCGTACGCAACCTGGCCCGTACGGACGCGACCGTACTGCCGGCCGTGCCCGCCGTCGCCGAGGGGCTCGCCCGGATGCTGCGGCGCGGCACCACCGCGCTGCCCCGGCTGCGGCTGCTCACCAGCACCGGCGCCGCCATGCCGCCCGAGGCGCTCGCCACGCTCCGCGAGCGGCTGCCGGACCTGCGGGTGCAGCTGATGTTCGGCCTGACCGAGTGCAAGCGCATCGCGATCATGCCGCCCGACGGCGACCTGGCACGCCCCGGCGCCTGCGGGCTGCCGCTGGCCGGGACCGAGGTGTTCACCGTCGACGACAAGGGCGGGCGGCTGCCGCCCGGTGAGCTCGGCGAGTTCGTCGTGCGCGGCCCGCACGTGATGGCCGGGTACTGGCGGCGGCCCGAGCTGACCGCCGAGCGCTTCCTCCGCGACGAGGGGCTGTTCCCGCAGCTGCGGACCGGCGACTACGGCTGGATCGACGACGACGGCTATCTGTACTTCGACGGCCGCCGGGACGACATCTACAAGGAGCGCGGCTTCCGCGTGAGCACCACCGAGGTGGAGTCGGCCGCCCGGCGGGTGGCCGGAGTGGAGTCCGCCGCCGTGCTCGCCCCCACGCAGGAACGTTCCGCCGCCCTCGCCGTCGTGGGGGACGTCCGGCCCGAGGAGGTGCTGGTGGCGATGCGCGAGGAGATCGAGGAGTTCAAGATCCCCCGGCGCTGCGCCGTCCTGCCCGCCTTCCCGCTCAACGGCAACGGCAAGGTCGACCGCAAGGCCCTCGCCCTCCTCCTGGCGAGCGAGGCCCTCCATGGCTGACCCCACGGCCGCCGAGCGCGCGCTGCGCACCACCGAGACCCCGGCGTACGTCTACGACCTCGCCGAACTCCGGGCCAACCGGCAGCGCCTGCGCGCCGCCCTGCCCGGGGCCACCACCCTCTACTACTCCCTCAAGGCCAACCCGCACCCCGCCGTCCTCGCCGAGCTCCGCCGGGGCGGCCTGCTGCCCGAGGTCTGCTCGCCCGGCGAACTCGCGGCCGCGCTCGACGCCGGCTGGCCGCCGGACACCCTGCTCTACACCGGGCCGGGCAAGCGCGACACCGACCTCGCCCTCGCCCTCGACCACGGGGTGCGGCACTTCTCCGTGGACTCCGCGCACGCCCTGGACCAGTTGGACGCCGCCGCCGGCGCCCGCGCGGCCCGGGTGCGCTGCCTGCTGCGCGTCAACGACAGCCGGCCCGTACCGGGCCAGGGACTCGCGATGACGGGCGTCACCTCCCAGTTCGGCGTGGACACCGACGACGTGCTCGCGGCACCGAAGGACTTCGCCGGACGCGAGTACGCCCAGGTCGTCGGCCTGCACCTGTACATGGGCACGAACATGAGCGCGGTGGACGAGCTGCTCGGCCAGTTCGCGCACGCGCTGGCCACCGCCGGCCGGCTGCGGCGCGCCCTGGGCGAGCACGGCGTGAGCCTGGACGTGCTCGACCTCGGCGGCGGTTTCGGCGCGCCCTTCGCCAAGGACGGCACCGCCCTGGACCTCGGCGGGCTGCGCGCCGGCCTGGAGGAGCTGCTGGACCGCGAGGTCCCCGGCTGGCGGGACGGCGGGCCGGAGATCGTCTTCGAGTCGGGGCGCTACCTCGCCGGCACGGCCGGCACGCTCGTCACCACCGTCCTCGACGTCAAGACCTCCCACGGCCGGCCGGTCGCCGTCACCGACGCCGGCATCCACCACCTCGGCGGCATGTCGGGGCTGCGCCGCCTCCCGCTGCTCAACCCCCGGCTGCTGACCGGTGACGACGCCGCCGGGCGCGGCGAGGAGCGGCCCACCGTCGTCGCCGGCCCGCTGTGCACACCGCTGGACACCTGGAGCAAGAACGCGCCCCTGCCGCCGCTGCGGCCCGGGGACCGGCTCCGGGTCCCCAACACCGGGGCGTACGGGCTCTACGCGAGCCTCGTGGCGTTCCTCGGCCACCCGCCGCCGCTGGAGGTCGTCGTCGACGGCGACCTGCCGGGCCCCGAACCGCTCCACGTCTCCCGGCTGGAACTGCGCCGGACGACCGCAACCGAACCGGAAAGGTGCTGACCTCCATGGACACCCGATTCACCGAGATGCTCAAGCCGTTCCTGCCCTTCCTGAAAGACCAGCCCATCACCGACGCGACGCCCCTGCGCGACCTCGGCCTGGACTCCATGCAGGCCATCGAGCTGATGTTCGCGATCGAGGACACCTTCGGGGTCGAACTGCCCGACGAGGCCCTCAGCGAGCAGACGTTCAGTACCGCCGGGAACCTGTGGCGCACGGTCGCGGCCGCCCTGCCGTCCGGCGAGCCCGGGACGGGCGTCCTCACCGGAGCCGATGCCCAGTGAGCGACACCGTGACCACCACGCCGGCCACCCGCTCCCCGTTCGCGGGGGCCGTGGAGCAGGTGCGGGCCGTGGCCGGGAAACACGCCGAACAGACCGACGAGAAGGCAGAGTTCCCCCTGGCGGCACTCGGCAAACTGCGGGAACAGAAGCTGCTGGGGCTGCTGGTCCCCGCCGGGTACGGGGGACTCGGCGGGACCGTCGACGACATGATCGACGCCGGTATCGCGCTCGGCCGCGCCGACATGTCCGTAGCGATGATCTTCACCATGCACTGCCAGCAGGTGGCGGCACTCGTCCGCCACGCCGGCCCCGGGCTCGCCGGCGCACTGCTGCCGCGGATCGCCGCCGAGCAGCTCTACCTGGCCTCGGTCACCACCGAGGCCGGCAAGGGCGGCCACCTGCTCAGCGCCACCTCGCGGCTCACGGCCGAACCCGGATGGCTGGACATCGACCGCACCGCGCCCATCGTCACCGGCGGCCTGCACGCCGACGGCTTCCTCATCACCATGCGCAGCCCCGACGCCGAGTCGGACAGCAGCGTCTCTCTGGTGTACGCCGACCGCGACCAGCTGACCGTCACGCCCTCCGGCGACTGGAACCCGCTCGGCATGCGCGCCAGCCACAGCACGGCCCTCCACCTCACCGGCCGCGTCCCCGACCACCAGGTCGTCGGCGAGCACGGCGCGTTCCGCGCCATCGTCCTCGACACCTTCGGACCCCTGGCCCACCTGGGCTGGTCCGCGAGCTGGCTCGGCACGGCCACGGGCGCCCTCTCCCGCGTCCTGCGCACGCTCCGCAGCCCCGCCGGCCGCAAGAGCGCCGACCTCGAATCCGAGCTCCTGCTCACCCGGCTCTCCCGCGCCCGGCAGCGCCTGGACACCGTGCACGCCCTGCTGCGCCACACCGCCGCCGCGGTGCGCGCGGCGGACGGCGGTGACGCCCTCACCCGCCCCTCCTGCCAACTCCTCCTCAACGCCCTGAAGATCACGGCGTCCGAGGAGTGCCACCGCGCGGTCGAGGACCTCGTCGACGCCGTCGGCCTGCGCCACGGCTACCTCAAGGACTCGCCCACCGGCCTGGAACGCGCCCTGCGCGACCTCCGCTCGGCCCCGCTGAACTACAGCAACGACCGGCTGCACCTCGCCGACGGCTCGCTCGCCCTGCTCGACCCCGGGGTGAGCTATGCCTGACACTCCCCTGCTCCTCGACCCGGCCGCCGCCGACGTCGACGGCCTCCTGGCCGACGCCCTCGCCGCACTGCCGGACGACGCCGACGCCCGGCGGACCGCCGCGGCCCTGGGCGCCGCCGGAGCCCTCGCCCGGCTCTACGCCGGCCTGCCCGCCGGGCGGCTCCACCCCGTGCCGCTGCGCAAGCTCCTCGCCGCGGCCGAGGCCCGGGGCCGCCAGGGCACCGTCCTCGCCCTGTGCGTCCAACTCGCCTCCGCCCTCCCGCTGCTGGCCGAGGGCGCCGCCCGCTCCGCGCCGGCCGCCCGCACCCTGAGCGCGGTGACCGCCGGTGAGGAGCTCCTCGCCCTGGCCGCCACCGACGAGAGCGCCGGCTCGGACCTGACCGCCCTGACCACCGAGGTGGACCTCGGCGAGGACACGCTGACCCTCCGGGGCACCAAGCGCTGGGTCACCTCCGCCCTCACCGCCGGCCACGCGCTGGTCCTGGCCCGCCACCGCGAGGGCCGCCACTTCACCAGCTTCACCTGGGTCCTCGTACCGCTGTCGGCGCCCGGCGTGACCGTACGGGCCGTGGAGACCGAGCTGTTCGAGGGCGCGGGCCTGGGCCACATCGAGCTCGCCGGCGTCACCCTTCCCCGCGACCACCTCGTCGGCCGGCCCGGCATGGGCCTCGCCCTCTTCGCCCGGCACATCGCCACCGAGCGGCTCGCCTCGGCGGCCTGGGCCATCGCGCTGTGCCGCCGGGTCCTCGCGGACACCGAACGGCGCCTGGCCGGGCGCACGGTCGACGGCGAGCCCCTGTCCCGGTCGCCGCTGGTACGCCACCGGCTGGCCGGCTGCGCCGTCGAGGTCAGCGCCCTGCACGCTCTGTGGACCCAGCTCCACGAGAGGATCGCCACCGACCGCGACGGCACCGCCGCCGCCCTGCTCAAGGCGGCCTCCGGCACCACCGTCGAACACGTCCTCGCCGTGTGCGGCCAGCTCCAGGGGGCCGACGGCTTCGGTACGGACGGGGTCCAGCGGCTGCGCGCCGAGTCACAGGTCTTCGGCATCGGCGGCGGGACGACCGAGGTCGTCCTGGGCACCGTCGCCGACCGCCTCGACGCCGTCCTCGACGAGCTCGCGCCATGACCGGCACCCGCTGCGAACCCGCCCCGGGCGTATGGATCGCGGCCGGCCACGGCCACCCGCCGGCCGGCCTGTGCACGCCGGCCGACCGGAGCGCCGCGCTGCGGCTGGCACCCGCGCGGCGCGCGGAACACCTCGCCGGGCGGGCGCTGCTGCGGACCCTGCTGGCGGAACGGTTCCCCGACGCCCGCGACGCCGACGTCGTGCACACCGCGAAGGGCCGGCCCGAGCTGGCCGGCCACCCGGACATCGGCATCAGCGTCAGCCACGACGGCGACACCGTCGCCGCCTGCGCCGCCCGGCACCGCGCCGTGGGCGTCGACGTCCAGCACCCACCCCGTACCGTGGCCGACTCCCTGCTGCGCCGGTGCGTCCGGGCCGGGGCCGAGGACCTGGCCCGGCTGCCGGCCGGGGAGCGCGCCCGCGAGTTCACCTGGGTGTGGACCGTGCAGGAAGCGTGCGTCAAAGCCGAGGGGACCGGTCTGTCCGGCGCCCCCTGGGCCGTCGACGTCCCCGCGCCGGCCGCGTCCGGCACCTGGGGCGCGTACACCTGGACCACCCTGCGCACCCACTCGGCCACCCCGCTGAGCTGCGCGTTCACCACTGTGCCGCGACGGCACGCACGCCCGGAGGCGGCATGACCGAACCGCTGGAACTGAGCTGCTACACCGCGAACCTCGTGCCCTACCTGGAACGCGGCGCCCCCACCGTCCGCGACGACCTCGCGGCCGTCATCGGCCTGTCCGTCCGCACGGCCCCGCCCGGCGGCACCCTCGCCTTCGCGCACCATCCGCGCGTCGACGCCTGCGGCCTGGCCTACCGGTCCGCCGACGACTGGCCCACCGCGCGCGCCGCGCTCCAGGCCGAGCTCGCGCGCCTCGGCCGGGTCCTCGTCGTCGGCAACACCCGGCACATGCCCTGGTCGCCCTCCCGCCAACAGGCCGCGACCCCCCACTGGTTCGTCCTCCACGGGCACAAGAGCGGCCGGTGGCTCGCGAAGGACCGCTTCGCCGCGCTCACCCCGCACGGCGAGCAGATCCCGTACGCCGGAACGCTCACGGACGCCGAACTGCGCGACGTCCTCACCCCGCTCGGCGAGGCACCGCCCGAGATCCGCAACCGCGACCGCTACGCACTGGGCGAAGCCGTCGAGCTGCCCGCCTACTCCGCCTACCGCTGGCTGGAACCGGCGGACGCCACCGCCCCGGCCCGCCCGCCGGGGGACACCTGGGTGCACGGCCTCCTGCCCGCCCTCGAACACCTCGCCACCGCGCTGAGCGGCGACGACGAGGCCCTCGCCCGGCACGCCGACGACCTCTGGACGGCCGCCCGGCACCAGCGCTTCCGGCTCGCCCGCCGCACGGCGGCCGGCCTCCTGGACCCGGAGGCGGCCTCGCGCACGGCCGCCGCCTGGGAGGAACTCCCGCGCGCGATCCGCTTCGCCGCGGCCTCCGCGGCGCGCGGCAGGCCGCGCCACGCACTGATCGAGAAGACGTTCGCCCAGGTCGTCGACGCCGTCCGGACCCTGGAGCAGAGGAGGCCCGCCCATGTCGCCTGACCGCACGCTGTACGAGTGGTTCGCCCGGTCGGCCCTGCTGCGTCCGGCCGCCACGGCCCTGGAAGTGGACGGCCGGTCCTTCACCTACGCCGAACTGGAGGACCTGTCCGGGCGGCTGGCCGGGCGGCTGGCCGAGGCCACCGGCGGGGCCGCACCGGGGCGCGTGGGCCTGCTGGCCGCGCGCACGGCCACCGCGTACGCCGGCTACCTCGCCGTCCAGCGGCTGGGCGCCGTCGTCGTACCGCTGAACCCGGCGTTCCCCGACGGGCGCAACGCCGCCATCGCCGCCGCGGCCGGCGTCGGTCTGGTCCTGGCCCAGCCGGACCTCGCGGACGCCGGCCTGTCCGTGCCGGTCCTGGCCGCGGACGCCAGGACCCCACCCGCCGAGGCCCCGCCGGTCCACCGGCCGCGCACCACCGACCCCGCCTACATCCTCTTCACCTCCGGCTCCACCGGCACCCCCAAGGGCGTGCCCGTCACCCACCGCAACGTCTCCGCCTACCTCGACCACGTCATCGACCGGTACGAACTCGGCACCGGCTCCCGGGTCTCGCAGACCTTCGACCTCACCTTCGACCTGTCGGTCTTCGACCTCTTCGCCACCTGGGGCTCGGGCGCCACCCTCGTCGTCCCCGGCCGCGCCGACCTCATGGCCCCCGCCCGGTTCGTCAGCCGTGAGCGGATCACCCACTGGTTCTCCGTCCCGTCGGTGATCTCCCTGGCGGCCCGCCTGCGCGGACTGCCCGCCGGCGGCATGCCGACCCTGCGCTGGAGCCTGTTCTGCGGCGAGCCCCTGACCGTCGCCCAGGCCGACGCCTGGCGCGCGGCGGCACCCGGCAGCGTCCTGGAGAACCTCTACGGGCCCACCGAACTCACCCTCAGCTGCGCCCAGTACCGGCTGCCCGCCGACCGCTCGGCGTGGTGGGAGCCGGCCAACGGCACCGTCCCCATCGGGGAGCTGCACCCCGGCCTGGAACAGCTCGTCGTGGGCGAGGACGGAGCGGCCGCCGAGGAGGGGGAGCTGTGCGTGCGGGGGGTGCAGCGGTTCCCCGGCTACCTCGACCCGCGCGACAACGAGGGCCGGTTCCTGCGCTACGAGAACGGCCGGGCGCACCCGGCCGGCGCGGCGGAGCTCCCGGACGAGGCGCTCTGGTACCGCACGGGCGACCGCGTGCGCGCCGGAGAGGCGGGCCTGGTCCACCTCGGGCGGCTCGACCACCAGGTCAAGGTGCGCGGCTACCGCGTCGAACCGGGCGAGATCGAGGCCGCGTTGCGCGACCAGGCCGGCGTGCTGGACGCGGTCGTGGTGGCGGTCGAGAGCCCGGACGGCGGGCACACGCTGGAGGCCGCCTGTACCGGGAGCGGCACCGAACCGTCCGTACTCCTCGCGGCCCTGCGCGACCGGCTGCCCGCCTACATGGTCCCCGCCTCGGTCACGCTCCTGGAGGCGCTCCCGCTCAACGCCAACGGAAAGGTCGACCGCCGCGCCCTGCGGAGGGTCCTCGTGTCCGCCCGGTCCGGCTCCGTCCGTACCCCGTGACCGTCATTCGGAGAGGGAACAGCATGTCAGCGCATCTGCCGACGGCGGTCGCCGAGCGCCGCGGCGTGTCCCGGGACGACTTCCGGGAGGTCATGACGCGGTTTCCCGCCTGTGTGACCGTGGTGACCGCCTACGACGAGGACGGCCCGGCCGGCTGCACCGCGACGGCCGTCGTGTCGCTGACGGACCGGCCGCCGAGCATGGCGGTCTCCCTGAACAGCGGCAGCGGCACCCTGCGGCGGATCGTCGCGGCGGGCACGTTCGCCGTCAACGTCCTGCCGGCCCATCTGGGCCACCTGGTCGAGCAGTTCGCGACGGCCGGGGCGGCGCACCGGTTCGACGGCGTCGACTTCGGTCCGAGGCACGGCGCGCCGGTGCTGGCGGAGGCGGTGGCGAGCGTGGTGTGCGACGTGACGCACACGGTGCCGCTGCTGGACCACACGCTGCTGGTCGGCGCCGTGGTGTCCGCCGGAGCCACGGACGACGGGGAGCCTCTGGTCCTCTACCGCAGGGCGGGACACCGCCTGGGGGGACACCGCCTGGCGGAGTGAGGGCGGCGCCGGACGGGCTGATGGCGGCTGAGCTCAGCGAATTCAAGCCCGTCCGGCGTTTGAGGACGCGCCCGCAGGGCGCTGGCCGCCGCAGGCGGCAAGGACGACCCGCGGCCGAAGTCCCGCCGTAATCAAGCCCGTCCGGCGTTTGAGGACGCGCCCGCAGGGCGCCCGCCGCCGCAGGCGGCAAGGACGGCCCGCGGCCGAAATCCCGCCGTAATCAAGCGCGCTCGCCGCCGCAAGCGGCAAGCCGAAGACCCACCAAACACGCCCTACGGGCGCACGGCAGGCCGCCGCCGCTCCGCATAGGCCCGAGTCTTGGCACGGTTACCGCACACCCGCATAGAGCACCACCGCCGATTCCGATTCTTCGTCCCATCCCAGAAGCACCACCCGCACGTCGACTCCGGGCACCGCTTGAGCCGCGCGTTCTCGCCCGTGCCGACCAGCTCGGCCCAGGCGACGGCCACGGCCGCGAGCGCGTGCCGCACCGGATCGAGGCCCGGCCCGCCGGTCAGCGGCCGGCCGCCGGCCCCGGGCAGCCCGATGCTGACCTGGAGGGGCAGCCCGCGCAGGGCGTCGTTCGCCGCGCGCACGGCCTCCGGGTCGGGCTCCACCCCGACCGAGACCCCCAGCGCCTCCCGCAGGCCCGCCCGCACGGTGGTGGCCAGGGCGAGCTCGCCCGCGGTGACGCCGACCGGGGCGGCCAGCAGTCCCACCGACGTCAGCCAGGCGGCGAGGCCGTCCGGGGTGCCCAGCTCGTCGGTCCCGTCCTCGACGTCGACGGTGTTGACGAACTTCAGCACCAGCTCGCCCTGCCCGGAGAGATCCACGGCAATTCCTCCATCTCACACTGGCTAACGTGCTTTGCTGGTTATATCGTAGCGCCACGCCCCGCGACGGCGGGGCAGGCAGGAACGGAGACCGTGATGACAACCGACGGCGCGCTGTCGAGCGAGCGAGCGCCGGACGTCGGGACCGCGTCCTTATCCGGACCGTCCTCCCGGGGCGCGCGCAACACCTATGTGCTCGTGGCGTTCACCGCCCTGACCAACCTGGCGGACGGCGTCACCAAGGTGGTGCTGCCCCTGCTCGCGACCCGCGTGACCGACTCGCCCCTCCAGGTCTCCGGCGTGGCCGTCACCCTGACCCTGCCGTGGCTGCTGGTCTCCCTCTACGTCGGCGTCCTCGTCGACCGCTTCGACCGGCGGCGGCTGCTCTGGCTCGCCGACGGCGTCCGTACGGCCTCGGTCCTCGTCCTGCTGGCCGCCATGGCGGCCGACGGCATCAGCATCCCGCTGCTGTACGGCTGCGGCCTGGTGCTCGGCGTCGCGGAGGTCGTCGCGCTCACGGCGGCGACGTCGCTCGTGCCGACCGCCGTGCCGGAGGAGGGCCGGGAGCGGGCCAACGCCTGGGTCGCCGGCGCCGAGACCGTCTGCAACGAATTCGCCGGGCCGCTCGTCGGAGGGCTGCTCCTGGCGGCCGGCGCCGCCCTCGCACTGGGCACCACGGGTGCCGCCTACGCGGCCGGCGCGCTCATGCTCGTCCTGCTGATCGGCCGGTTCCGCCCGAGCGCCCCGGAGACCCCGCGGGCCTCGGTCCACCAGGAGATCCGGCAGGGTCTGACCTTCCTCTGGCGGCAGCCGATCCTGCGGTTCATGGCGCTGGCCCTGACGGTCCTGTGCGCGTGCTGGGGCGCCTGGCTCGCCCTGATCCCGCTCGCGGCCACCAAGCTGATGGGCGCGAGCTCGGGTGAGTACGGGCTGCTGCTGAGCGCGCTCGGGCTCGGCGGGGTCGCCGGAGCCCTGCTGGTCGGCCGGATCAACCGGCTGCTCGGCCGGCGCTGGGCGCTCTTCGCCGACATCCTCGGCACGTTCGCCATGGTCGCCGTGCCCGTCGTCACCACCTCCGTGCCGCTGGTGGCCGTGGCGGCCTTCGCCGGCGGCATGGGCGGCGTGCTGTGGACGGTCAACTCCCGCACGATCAGCCAGTCCCTGGTCCCCGACGCGCTGCTGGGCCGCTACAACGCCGCCGCCCGCCTCTTCAGCTGGGGAGCGATGCCCGTCGGCTCCGCGCTCGCCGGTGTGCTGGCCCAGTGGTTCGGCATGCGGGCCACCTTCGCGGTCTTCGCCGTGATCACCGCCGCGATCGTGCTGCCGTTCTTCCGCTACCTCCCCACGCGGTCGCTGCACCCGGACCGGCCGGCGACCGAGAACCGAAGGGCCTGAGACCGCATGGAAATCACCCAGGAGTCGCGCCGGGAGCTGTGGCTGCGGCCCTACAGCCGGAACCCCGACGCCCGGACGAGACTGGTCTGCCTGCCGCACGCCGGGGGAGCGCCGACGTTCTTCCGCGACTGGCCGGACCACCTCTCCCCGGACACCGAGGTCCTCGCCGTCTGCTACCCCGGACGCCAGGAGAGGATCGCCGAACGCTGCATCACCGACATGGCCGGCATGGCCCGCGAACTGGCCGCCGTCCTCGCCACGCTGGCCGACCGGCCGCTGGTGCTCTTCGGGCACAGCATGGGCGCGACCATCGCCTACGAGACGGCCCGGCTGCTGGAACGGGAGCACGGCGTCCGGCTCGCGCACCTGATCGTGTCCGGCATCGCCCCGCCGCACCGCCTGGGCCAGGGCACCCTCCACCTCGAAGCGGACGAGGTCCTGGCGGAGGCGGTCGTCGAGGCGGGCGCCGGGGACAGCGCCATCCTCGGGCACCCGGAATTCCGGGAACTCCTGATGCCCGCCATCCGCGCCGATTACCGCCTCATCGAGACCTACCGGCTCACCGGCGCCGGCACCGCGGAACAGCGACTGGACTGCCCGCTGACCGGATATCACGGAGTGGCGGACGACGACGCGGTTGCCGGCCGTTTCGAGGAATGGGCGCGCTATTCGTCCCGGCCCGCGACCATCACCTCCTTCCCCGGCGGGCACTTCTACTTGCAGGACAACGAAGGCGATCTCGTACGCGCCGTCGCCAGGCTCCTGGAGAATCCCGGAAACCATTCGGGAGAATCGAGCGCGGACTCATCGCCGGCCGACTGAGACAGAATCTCCGCCTGCAATGCGCGGAGTGGCAGCGACGGCTCGATACCCACTTCGCTCACGAGCCGTTCCCGCAGCGTCCGATAGCACTCCAGGGCCTGCGCGACCCGTCCCGAGCGATAGAGCGCGAGCATGTGCTGCGCCTGGAAATTCTCATGCGTCGGGTATTGCACGATCAGGCTGCTCAGTTCGTGGAGCAGCTCCTGGTGCAGGCCGAGCCGCAGTTCGGCGTCGATGCACTTCTCCCGGAGCGTGAGCCGCTGTTCCTCCAGCCGCGTGACGTGCGGCTGGAGCCGCAGGCCGGGGGAGACGTCGGCGAGCACCGGGCCGTGCCAGAGGTCGAGCGCGTCCCGCAGGATCAGCGACAGGGCGCGGTCGTCGGCCGCGGCCTCGGCCCGGCGGGCACCGCGCACCTGCCGCTCCAGGTCGTGCAGGTCCAGCTCGCCCGGTCCGATCCGGAGCGTATAGCTGTGGTTCCCGGTGACCAGGACGCGCTTGGCCTCGCGTGGGGTGAGGGAATTCGCGAGAAACTTCCGGATCTGGAGTACTCGCGTGTGAATGCTCTGCAGAGCCGTGGGCGGTGCGTCCTCGCCCCACAACTCCTCGATGCACTGGGATACGGATACCGGCGCGTTGGCATTGAACAGGAACAATGCGAGGAGCTGGCGGGTCTTAGGTGCGGACGGAAGCTGCGGAGAACCGTGTTCCAGCGTTGCCAAAGGGCCGAGCACACCGAATTTCATCGATCGGCCTGCGCGGTGCGAAGGGGGGTGTATATGCTTTCCGAAGCTTCCCCGGGGAGAATTGAGGAGGAGCCTGGGCCGGGGTTTCTGGAACGTGCCGATGACGCGGACATGGTGCCGCCTTTCGGGCTGTGAGAGAGAAGCGAAGATGACGTCCTCGTCATGAGGACGCAGTAGTTCCGTTCAGTCACAGGTTCGAGTTGTCGTAAGACTAGGCCAAGCGGTCACAGCTTGGCAACGGTTTGCCTGAGTGCTTGACTAGTGAATTCGTAATTCCGCTTTCTTTTGGCAATGGCGTCGACAATGCAGGCAACCCATTGCCAAGAGGGGACCGATCGGCTGGAGCGCTGATCGGCCAGGGCGCGAGCCCCCTCCATCCGTCCAACCGCTGGGATGCATCGATGCTGGAACAGCCGTTCTTCGGGCGCCGGCTCAAGACTCTGAGGGCGGAGCGCGGCCTCTCGCAGGCCAAGCTCGCCGGTGACGGCATGTCGACCGGGTACGTGTCGCGCCTGGAGTCGGCGGAGCGCCAGCCCACGGAGCGCGCCGCGGCCTATCTCGCCGAGCGGTTGGGCGTCCCGGCCTCCGTCTTCGACGAGCCCTTCCGCCCCTCCCCGGGCGGTTCGCTGGCCCAGGCGCTGACCATCGCCGCCTCGGCGGGCTCGGACGAGGCCGTCGAGGCCCTCGCCGGCGTCCTGCCGCGCAGCCGCGAGGAGGACCCCGCGCTGCGCTGGCAGGCGCTCTGGCTGCTCGCGGAGGTGAAGGGGCGGCGCGGCGACCGGGCCGCCGAACGGGACTGCCTGGAACAGCTCGTCGCGCTCGGGGACGACGTCGGCCTGACGGAGCTTCAGGTACGGGCCCTCACCCGGCTGGCCACCTGCCTGTGCGCGCTCGGCGAGGTCGCCCGGGCGGCGGAGTGCGCGGCGACCGCCCACGCCCTGTCCCAGGAGCACCGGCTCACCGAGCGCGACGCCGTCCTGGCACTGCTCGCCCTCGTCCCGGTCGAGGTCGAGGCCGGCCGGCTGCGCGACGCGGGCGACCACGCGGACGAACTGTGCGCCCTGGCCAAGGACCAGACCGACACGCTGCGCGCCGAGGCGCTCTCGACGGCCGCGGCCGTCCGCGTCCGCCAGGGCGATCACGCGGCGGCCCGGGAGCTCCTGGAACAGGCCCTGGCCCGGCTGGAGAGCCGGGCCGACCTCCTGGCCTGGGTGCGCCTCAGGCTCGCCGCGGGCTCGCTGTACCTGCGCCTGTCCCCGCCGGACGTGACGGCCGCCCGCACCCGCCTGGCGGAGGTCGAGCACGCCGTCGCCCTCGTCGGCACGCCGGACCTCCACCAGGAGCTGACGGCGCTCCAGGCGCACCTGGCCTTCCACGAGGGCAGGACCGCGCAGGCCCGCGTCCTGTGCGAACGCCTCAGCGGTGGCGACCTCCACCTCAACTACCGCGCCCGGGCCCGCCTGGCGAGCCTGCACAACCGCCTCCTGATCATCGAAGGCCACACCGACACCGGCACCACCCGCCTCCTGAGCCTCGCCCAACACGCCCAGGAGGCGGGCAACATGGACCTGGCGGCGGAGATCTGGCGCGTCCTGGCGGAAACCCTCGCGAAAACCCGTACGGCGGGGTGAGGTTGGAGCTTGGGCCAAGGCAAGACCGGGGCCTGGACCATGGGATACGGTGCGAGGCGTCAGGCCGCTTCGTCCTAAAAACGAAGCGACCCCCGGAGGTGCTGGAACACCACCCGGGGGTCTTCACCACGAGGAACAAGGCTTCCCCGAGATGCTCAAGCATGCTATCCCCCCTGCGCGTTTCTACTCGCAGGTGCCGAACGAAATCATCCGCCATCCCCGTCTGTCGTCGGATGCGGTGCGTCTGCTGACCTGGGCCCTGTCGATGGCGGACGAGGCGCTGGAAGCACTCTCCGACACCGCGAGGCGGGCGGGCATCGGAAAGTGCGCGTTCACCCGGGCCAAGCGTCAACTGGTGGCCGAGGGCTTCCTCCACGAGTGGAGACGGCAGAACGACGAAGGCCGCTGGTCCACCCAGCAGATGATCAGCAACGTCCCGCTCACACCGGCGGAAGCGGCCTCGGCGCGCGACGGCCGACCGAGTCCCCGGTTTCCGGCCGCCGGTGAACCGAAGGGCCGGTCCGTCGGCCGTCCCCTTAAGAACACGGAAGAGAACAACGACAACCCTCCCTCCCCGGACCGGCCCGCCGATCGAGGACGGGAGGGCAAGCGGGCACCCGCTTCCCCGGCAGCGGCCGGAACGGTGCCCGCGCCGCTGCTGGAACGAGGCGGACAGGCACTGGCGGCCGTCTCGCACGCCGAACCGCGCTTACGCCTGTCGGGCCGGGAGGTACGAGCCCTGGCGCCCCTCGCGGGGGACTGGTTGCAGCGCGGCGCCACGGTGGCGGACATCCGGGAAGCGCTGACCCAGTGGCTTCCCGAGCAGGTGCTCTCCCCAGCGGGCCTGATCCGTGACCGCCTGACCCGCAAGCGCCCCGCGGCTCCGACCTTCGCCAAACAACGGGCGGCAGCCCGAAGCCCGTTCGAAGCCCATGACGCGCCACGCGTGGCCGACATGCGCGAGTGCGCCGGTGACCACGTACAACCGCGCTTGTTCCGCCCGGTGGGTGACGAAACGCTGTGCGGCACATGCCGCTGCGACGAGGCCGAAGCCGGAGGGGGCACTGATGCGGCCATCGAGGCGGCCCATCGCGGCGGCGCCCTGGCCCGCGAACTACTGCGCGCACGCCGGACGAAAGCGGTGGCGTGAACCCCTTCGGCCTTCGGGTCAGAGGGTTCGCAGCATGGAGTCGAAGACGGGCGCGTCAGGGAATGGGTGCATCCGCCCGAGGTGCCTGTACCCCCACCGCTCGTACAGCGCGCGCACGCGAGGGTGAGCGGAATCCACGAGGAGGGTGACCCGTTCCTCGGGGCGGCCGGCGAGCAGCGCTGCATGGACGGCCTCTGCGGCGCCCGTCTTGCGGCGGCTGGTCAGAACCATGATCTCCGAAAGGGCGAACGTCCTGGTTCCGTCCTCGCGGACGAACGCCTCGTCCAGGGCCGGGGTGACCTTGGACCACCACGTGGTGTCCTTGGCCAACGGGGCACCGTAGGCGTATCCCACTGCTGTGTCGCCGTCGTAACCAATGGTGCATGCCCGCCCGGGCAGGGAGGACCAGTAGTCCACGAACGTCGCGAAGCGCGCACGCGTATTGAACTCGCCGGGGCTGTCGGCGTATGCGTCATCGTGGATGTCGAGCAGGAGCGTCCTGATCGTGTCGATGTCGCCGGGGCGGTAGTGGCGCAGCTCCAACGGCATGGGGCGCCTCTCCTTTCTCCTGTTTCTCCTGGTCGCTGTACCCGGTGGCGAGCAGTGGAAGCGGGTGGGCACTGCCGAGTCGCCGAAGCGGCGGGCCCGTAGGAATCGTGTGGCGTGGCCCGAAGCCGGCACGGGCCGCCGCTACGCGCCACAGCCGGGCCAATGGCCGGGCCCTGACGTCGGCGGTGAGCAGGGCGGGAGCACCGGTATCGGCAAGGCGGGCGGCCCGGGTGGTGGCGTCTGCGCGGATGGCGGCACCGAGGCCGAGTGGGTCCTGCTCGACGTCCACCCTGACAGCGAGGCGGCCGTGGCCGCGTATCGAGCGTGGGGGTACCGGAAGATCGGCGACGCGCGGCCTTGGGCAGGCGCGGATCCGCACGACGCGAGGCTGCTCTCATCAGGTCGCGGAAGTGATCCGCCGACTCCTCAACGAAAAACCGCCTCCGATCCATGTTTCCATGGATCGGAGGCGGTTCTCCTGAAGCGGTAGCGGTGGGATTTGAACCCACGGTGGAGTTGCCCCCACACACGCTTTCGAGGCGTGCTCCTTAGGCCGCTCGGACACGCTACCGAGAGAGAGCTTAGCGGACGTTTGGCCATGCTCTGAAATCGGTTCCCGCGGAGCGGCTGATCGGTTCCCGCGCAGCGGCTCAGCGGGTGCGGAAGAAGTCGGTGAGGAGGGCCGAGCACTCCTCGGCGAGGACGCCCTGGACGACCTCGGGGCGGTGGTTGAGGCGGCGGTCGCGGACGACGTCCCAGAGGGAGCCGGCGGCGCCCGCCTTCTCGTCGACCGCGCCGTAGACGACGCGGTCCAGGCGGGAGAGGACGATCGCGCCCGCGCACATCGTGCACGGCTCCAGCGTCACGACGAGCGTGCACCCGGTCAGCCGCCACTCGCCGACGGCCCGCGCGGCGTCCCGGATGGCGAGGACCTCGGCGTGCCCGGTCGGGTCGCCGGTGGCTTCGCGTTCGTTGCGGCCGCGGCCGATGACGGAGCCGTCCGGGCCCAGCACGACCGCGCCGACCGGTACGTCGCCGGTGTCCGGGGCCCGTACGGCCTCCGCCAGGGCGGCGCGCATCGGGCCCCGCCAGGGATCCCGTACGGGGTCGGGCAGGGGCGCGGGGACGGCTTCGTTCATCGCACCAGTGTGCGCGAGCGCGCCCGGCCGGACGTCAGCGGACGGCCTCCAGGACCTCGGTGCAGCCGAGCCGGTCCGCGATGGAGCTCAGCGCGTCCCCGGTGAGCAGGAGCAGCTCCCGCTCGCCGACGCCGAGGTCCGCCAGGACCTCGCTGTCGCCCAGCGGCCCGGCCGGTACGACCTCGGCGGCCGCCGACGCGTCGTCCTCGTCCTCGTCGGCCTCCGGTTCGCCGTCCTCCGTGCCGTCGAGGTCCGGCAGGCTCTCCAGGCCGCTTTCGCTCTCGCGGCCGAGCAGCTCATCGGCCAGCATCGCGCCGTAGGCGTTGCGGCTGGCAAAGGCGGCGTGCGAGAGGTAGACGCGGGGATCGTCCTCGCCGTCCACCCGGACCACACCGAACCAGGATTCTTCCTGCTCGATGAGCACCAGGACCGTGTCGTCGTCGACCGCGGCGTCGCGGGCCAGGTCGGCGAGGTCGGACAGGGTTTCCACGTTGTCGAGTTCTGTGTCGCTCGCTTGCCACCCGTCTTCGGTGCGCGCGAGCAGTGCGGCGAAGTACACCGTGACTCTCCCACTGGTCATAGGCGGTGCCGGGCCGGACGGGGACCACCCCGCCCACTCGGAATCGTGGCAGAAACCTCGCCGTCGCGAGAGGTCTTCCGCGCTGCGTCGTGGGGCAGTCCGAAGAGATGTGCCTCACGTGGGGTCCGTACGGGCGTCACGCGGGCGGGCGTGTCACCAACGGAAGGTGCGCATCCGCATCTGTTGGCGCATCCGGGCGGCCCGGGCCCGGCGCGGCTGCACCCGGTCCCGGAGTTCCTTCGCCTCGTTGAGCTCGCGCAGGAACTGGGCGCGTCTGCGCCGGCGCTCCGACTCGCCCTCCGCCCCCGCGGCGTCGCCGGCCCGGCCCCCCGGGGCGGCGGGTTCCGTGGGGTCCGTCGGGTCCGGATTGTCGTGGGTCCCGCGGTCGGTCATGGGCAGCACCACCTCGTGCCGAGGTCCTCGCCCGGCCGCTGATGGCCTCCACACCGGGCGTACGTGCCCACTTTCCCCCTAAGTGGTGGTTTGATGCCAGTGCGGCGGCAGACTCTCCCGGGGCCTTCCGGTGGCGCGCGGGCGGCGGTCCGCGGCGACCGCGCGGGAGCTGGTGCCCGAAAGCTCGGTTAATGTCGATGTCATGCGGATCCACGTCGTCGACCACCCCCTGGTGGCGCACAAGCTCACCACGCTGCGCGACAAGCGCACCGACTCCCCCACCTTCCGTCGTCTCTCGGACGAGCTGGTCACCCTGCTCGCGTACGAGGCGACGCGCGACGTGCGCACCGAGCAGGTCGACATCGAGTCCCCGGTCACGGCGACCACCGGTGTCAAGCTGTCCCACCCGCGCCCGCTGGTGGTGCCGATCCTGCGCGCCGGGCTCGGCATGCTCGACGGCATGGTCCGGCTGCTGCCGACGGCCGAGGTCGGCTTCCTCGGCATGATCCGCAACGAGGAGACCCTCCAGGCGGAGACCTACGCGACGCGCATGCCGGAGGACCTCTCGGGCCGCCAGGTCTACGTCCTGGACCCGATGCTCGCCACTGGCGGCACGCTCGTCGCGGCGATCAACGAGCTGATCAAGCGCGGCGCGGACGACGTCACCGCGATCTGCCTGCTGGCCGCCCCGGAGGGCGTCGAGGTCATGGAGCGCGAGCTCGCGGGCGCCCCGGTGACCGTCGTCACCGCCTCCGTGGACGAGCGGCTGAACGAGAACGGCTACATCGTGCCGGGCCTCGGCGACGCGGGTGACCGCATGTACGGCACGGCGGGCTGAACACCGCGCCGTACGGCCGTGAGGCCGGGCTTGATTGCGGCTGAGCTCAGCCGCAATCAAGCCCATCCGCCGGTCGGCGTCAGCACTTCGCCGGCGGCGGCTCCGGCTTCTTCTCCTGCTGCTTCTCCTCGGGCGACGGCGAGGGCGTCTGCGAAGGCTTCTCCTCGCGTTTCTCCGGCGCCGGCTGACCGCCCGCTTCCGTCAGCGCGCGGTCCGCGTCCGGCCTCGGCGAGAGTTCCTTGAACTCCGTGCCGAGGATCAGGTCGATGTCCTTGCCCGTCCGCTGGTCGTTCTTGAGCTCGGTGCCGGCGACCTGGGTGCCCAGGACCCTCAGCGCCCCTTCGGTGGCCTCCGGCGCGCCCAGCAGCAGCGCGGTGCCCTCGACCTTCTTGTCGTAGAGAGCCGGGGCGTTGCCCACCTTCCCGATCTTGAAGCCCCGCTTGGTGAGCTCGTCGGCGGTGGTCTTGGCGAGGCCGCCGCGCGGTGTGGCGTTGTAGATGTTGACGGTGATCTCGTCGGGCCTGGGCAGTGCCGCGGGCACGGCCTTGCAGTCGCCCTGGCCGCTCTTGGTGCCCTTCGCGCCCTTGCCGTGCGCCGCCTGCATCGTCTCCTCGGCGCTGCCTCCGGAGAAGACGTCGACGAGCTGGATCGTGCCCCACCCGGCCAGCGCGAGCGCGGCGGACGCGGACACCACGGCGAGCACGATCCTGCGGCGGTTTCTGGGGCGGCGCATGTGCGGGAAACGATTGCCCCTGATGCGGTACTTTCCGCCCATGCCGGGAGGGGTGAGCATGCTCATGGGCGCAGCGTAGTGCCGGGCGGACCCGCTGCCTACTAAATGATCAATGGGTTCGCGCGCCCCAACCCGAAAGGCCGAACAGCGGTCGCGAACGGACCACATGAGTCCGCAGGCGGTCAGCCCAGTTCGAGCACGCGTGCGTGCAGCACCTGGCGCTGCTGGAGCGCGGCGCGCACCGCGCGGTGCAGGCCGTCCTCCAGATAGAGGTCGCCCTGCCACTTCACGACGTGGGCGAAGAGGTCGCCGTAGAACGTCGAGTCCTCGGCCAGGAGGGTCTCCAGGTCGAGCTGCTGCTTGGTGGTCACCAACTGGTCGAGCCGCACCGGGCGGGGGGCGACGTCCGCCCACTGCCGGGTGCTCTCCCGGCCGTGGTCGGGGTACGGCCGCCCGTTTCCGATGCGCTTGAAGATCACACGGAAAGCCTACCGGGCAACCGGCTCCGAGCGCAGCCACGGCGCGGGAGCGCGAAGGCGACAATCAACCGCATACCGGGAGCGGTGCGGGCCTCCGGAGCCGTTTCCCGCCGTCCGGGCGAGCCTGCCGGCCGGTTTCGCGACGGTGCCGCCCGCCCGTGCACAGGCTGTGGACCGCGGCCCGCGGGGCCCGCGCCTCACGGCACGAGGACCACGCCCGTGTACTCGACCGGTGAGCCGGTGCGGTTGGCGTAGCCGTGCGGAAGGTCGCCCGCCATGCGCAGGCCGTGCCCGCGCGGCAGGACGGCCTCCTGGCCGCCGGCGGTGACGGTGAGCGTGCCGCGCAGGACGTGCAGCAGCTCCACCGTGCCCGCGACGTGCGCCTCGCTGCGGTGCTCCTCGCCGGGGGCGAGGTGCCAGTGCCACAGCTCGGCGCCCACCGGCTGCGCGGCGCCGGTCAGCAGGGTGCCCGTACCGCCGGCGGGCCCGTGCCACAGCACCGGTTGCTCCTCGGGCGGCGAGGGCTGGAGGAGGGGCGCGGCGGGTTGCTGGAGCAGGTCGGTCAGGGGCACGGCGAAGGCGTCGCAGAGGCGGATGAGAGTGGCGAGGTTGGGGTTGGAGCGCCCGTTCTCCAGCGCGACGAGCATGCCCTTGCTGACGTGCGCGCGGGCGGCCAGCGCGTCCAGGCTCCAGCCGCGCTCCTTGCGCAGGGCGCGGGTCCGGGCGGCGACGGCCTCCATCACGGACCGGTCGTCCGCCGCCGCCGGCCCGCCGCCCGGCAGGCCCGCCGTGCCGTCGTTCATGTGTTCCGCCCGCCTGTCCCTGCTGATCGCCGACTCCGGTCGTTCGATGTTACCGTCGATTCCACTGGAACGACCGCAGTGACCGGGGCGGCCGGACCGGCCGGCGCGACCGAAGGAGTGGGTGCCCATGTCCATGGATCTCGACGAGGTGGCCGAGAGCGTGCGCATCGACGCGGAGGTCCGCGCGCTGCGCCCCGACTTCGCCGTCCTGGTGATCGCGGCCGACGGCCTGCCGGGCGCTCCGACGGACGCCTGGTCGCGCGGGCTGCTCAAGGACGCCGCCGCGACCGCCGCCGACCTCGGCGACGTCACCGCCGAGCCGCACGTCGCCGCCTGGCGGCAGGCGTACACCGCCTTCGGCGCCAAGCCCGGCCGCACCCGCAACAGTGCGGAGGCCCTGCTCCGCCGCGCCTCCGCCGGTCTGCCCGAGGTCAATCTGCTGGTCGACGTCTACAACGCCGTCTCCGTCACCCACCGCCTCCCCATCGGGGGCGAGGACCTGGACGCGTACGCCGGTGTCCCGCGCCTGGTCCGGGCGGACGGCACCGAGCCGTTCGACACCGTCGCCGACGGCGCGCCGGCCGTCGAGCACCCCGAGCCCGGCGAGGTCGTCTGGCGCGACGACCTGGGCGTCACGTGCCGCCGCTGGAACCACCGCCAGTGCGTCCGCACCCGCATCACCGAGGGGACCACCCGCGCCCTCTTCCTCCTCGAACGGCTCGACCCCATGCCCTTCGAGGCGCTCGACGCGGCGGCCGACGACCTCCTCGACCGGCTGCTCAACCACTCTCCCGGCCTGCGCGCGGTGACCCGTCTGGTCCGCTGACCCGGCCAGGAGGTCAGCCCTTCTTCGCCTCCTTGGCCGCCCGCTTCATCTCCTGCTTGTGCGCCCGCACCTTGGCGAGCGACTCGGGCCCGGTGATGTCCGCGACCGAGCGGTACGAGCCCTCCTCGCCGTACGCCCCGGCCGCCTCCCGCCAGCCCTCGGGCGTGACGCCGAGCCGCTTGCCCAGCAGCGCCAGGAAGATCCGGGCCTTCTGCTCGCCGTAGCCGGGCAGCGCCTTCAGCCGGTCCAGCAGCTCGGCGCCGGTGGCGACGTCGTTCCACACCGCGCTCGCGTCGCCGCCGTAGTGCTCGACGAGGTACCCGCAGAGCTGCTGGACCCGCTTGGCCATCGCCCCGGGGTAGCGGTGCACGGCGGGCTTCTCCGACAGCAGGGCGGCGAACGCCTCCGGGTCGTGGGCGGCGATCTCGTGCGCGTCCAGGTCGTCGCGGCCCATCCGCCGCGCGATCGTGTACGGGCCGGCGAACGCCCACTCCATGGGGATCTGCTGGTCCAGCAGCATGCCGACCAGCGCCGCGAGCGCACTGCGGCCGAGCAGTTCGTCGGCCTCCGGCTGCTGGGCGAGGCGAAGGGAGATGTCCATCCTCCGATGATCACCCCACGGCGGGCGGGCGGCACGCGCACACGCGGGGGTGGCCCCCGCTTGACCCTGACCCCACGTCAGGCCGCAGGGTTCTCGCTCTCGGCGGCCACACCGTCTCCATTGCTCGTAATGCGCGAGTTTACCGGGAGCCCCCTTTCGTCACTCCCGGCCGACGGCATCCCCACGAGGGGTCACGCGGCCGTCGGCCCCCGCGCGCGGCGACCGATGACTGGCTAGCGTGACAAAAGGGACTGTTCACCCATGTGGAGGAGGTCGGGGCCATGGCAGCGCAACCAGAGGGCACACCGTGCTGGGCCGACGCGATGTTCACGGACCTGGAGGGAGCCAAGCGCTTCTACGGAGACGTACTGGGCTGGACCTTCGGCGAGAGCGCCTCGGAGTTCGGCAACTACACACAGGCGTACGCGGACGGCAAGGCGGTGGCCGCCGTCGTCCCGCCCATGCCGGGGCAGGAGGCCCAGTCGGCCTGGTGCCTGTACTTCGCCTCGCCGGACGCCGCCGCGACCGCCGAGAAGATCCGCGCCAACAACGGCGAACTGCTGATGGGACCGATGCAGGTCGGTGACTTCGGCTCGATGGTGATCGCCCGGGATCCCGGCGGCGTCGCCTTCGGCGTCTGGCAGGCGGGCACCCACGAGGGCTTCGAGGCGCGCGGCATCCCCGGCTCCGTCTGCTGGGCCGAGATCTTCACCCGCGCCCCCGGGAAGTCCGACGCCTTCTTCCCCGCCGTCTTCCCGTACAAGGTGCAGCGCATGGAGGACGACACCGTCGACTTCTCGGTCTTCAACCTCGGCGAGAACACCGTCCTCGGGCGGATGGCGATGACGGAGGACTTCCCGCCCGAGATGCCGCCGTACATCAACATCTTCTTCGCCGTCGACGACTGCGACGGGACGGTGGGAAAAGCGAAGGCGCTCGGCGGCGAGCTGAAGTTCGGGCCGATGAGCAGCCCGTTCGGCCGGTTCGCGGCGCTGACCGACGCCCAGGGCGCGGCGTTCTCCGTGATCGACATGAACACGACGGAGGGCGACATGCCGAAGATGACGGACGCGGCCTGAACCACCGGCCCGGGGCAGTGGTCCCGGCCGGGCCCGCCGGTCTACCGTGACCGTCATGACGATGCGCGGCCTCGAACACCACTGCGTCGAAATCATCGCCCAGACCGACCTGTTGAGAGAGCAGGTCAAGGGCGTGGACCCGGTCACGACGCCCGTGCCCTCCTGCCCCGGCTGGAACCTGGGACAGCTGCTGCGCCACGTCGGCGGCACCCACCGCTGGGCCGAGACGGTCGTACGGACCCGGACGACCGGCCCCCTGCCCCACACCCAGGTCGACGACCTGCCCTTCCTCGCCCAGGAGGACCCCGACGAGCTCGGCTCCTGGCTCGCCGAGGGTGCCGTCCGGCTGGCCGGCACCCTGCGGGCCGCCGGTCCCCGCGCCCGGGTGTGGACGGTGGCCCCGGGCGGCACCCCGGCGTTCTGGGCCCGCCGCATGGCGCACGAGACGGCCGTCCACCGGGCCGACGCCGCCTCGGCCACCGGCGCGGAGTACACGCTCGCCGTGGACGCCGCCACCGACGCGGTCGACGAGTGGATGGGCTTCAGCGCGCTGCCGCAGGCGTTCGAGAGCCAGAAGAAGATGCGCGAGCTGCTCGGGCCCGGCCGCGGCCTGAGTGTGCGGGCCACGGACGCGGCCGCCGGGTGGCTGGTCGACCTCGGCGGCGACGCCGTCGTCTGCCGGCGCGCGGACGGGGAAGAGGTCACGGGCGCCACGGCCACCGTCCGGGGCCCGCTGACCGCTCTGCTGCTGCTCCTGTACCGGCGGCCGCCGGTGCCCGGGGCGGAGGCGGTGGTCTCCGGCGACGTCCGGCTGTTCGACTCCTGGGTGGAGCGGGCCGGCTTCTGGCTGCGCAGGTGAGCGACGGCCCGGGACGCGACGAAGGCCCGGACCGCACCGCGATCCGGGCCCGCCCGCGCCGCTATTCGGCGATCTCCGTCCGCTCCCACCACTCGTAGACGGTCAACCGCCCCTGCTCGGTGTCGGCATGGCGTGACGTGGCCTTGAAGTGCTCGTACCCACCACGGAACGGGATCTTCAACTCGACCCCGGGCGGGGTGATCTCGACGATCCGCTGCGGCATGTCGTCCGGACCGCCCTCAAGAAATGCTCTGGGACCACTGCTCATGGCCCCAGTCTTCCCGCCGGACGTCCCCGACGGCCGCCCGACGCGCCGACAGGGCGGAGGCCGGCCGTCCGCCGGCGGACCCGGGAGGTGGAGACGTCCCTCCGCGGGATCCCGCCGGACCGTTGCCGGACGGCCGGCCGCCCACTGGGCCCGCGCCGCGCTGTGAAGGGGGTGCGCGGCGCGGGCCCAGGCCGGTGAGGGGCTCAGCCCGGCCGCCGGAAGGCGGCCGGTTCGAGCTCCCGTACGGAAGGGGCGCGTGTGTCGGGCAGCGGGTCGTGGCGGACGCGGTCGGCCGGCAGGAGCCGGCCGGCGAGCCGGGCCACCGTGGCGCCGACCATCGAGGGCGGGCCGCTGACGTAGGCGGTGTGCCCGGACCAGTCGCCGTGCCGCTCCACGGCCTCCGCCAGCGGCCCGTACCGGTCCGCGCCACGGCCTTGGCCGAGCACCGGGACCACGCGCAGCCACGGGCGGCGGCGCTCCAGCCCGGCCACCGCCTCCGCGTCGTACAGCCCGGTCCGGTCGCGGGCGCCGAGGAAGAGGCACACGCTCCGGCCGGCCGTGCGGCGGCCGGCCAGCTCCTCCAGCAGCGCCTTGGCGGCGGCCCACCCGGTGTCGCCCGCCACCAGCAGCAGATCGCGGGCGAGGCCGTCGTCGAGCGTCGTCGTCCCGCCCGCCGGGCCGAGGTGCAGGGTGTCACCGGGACGGGTGTGCGCGACGAGGGCCTCGCTCACCCCGCCCGTGCCCGTCCGCCGCACGTGGAACTCCAGTTCGCCGTCCGGGCGGGGCGCGCGGGCGATCACGTACTGCCGCCACGCCTGGGGCAGCAGGGGCGAGGCCACGGACGCGTACTGGCCGGCCCGGTAGGGGTACGGCTCGTGGGTACGGGCGCGCAGGACGGCGAGGTCCGGGCCCCGCCGTTCGTGCGCGGTCACGGTGGCCCGCCAGGACGGGGGTTCGGCGAGCGCGGCCTCGGCACCGTCGACCATGGCCGCCACCGCGAACCGCAGCATGCGCAGCCAGGCCCGCTCCATCTCCTCGTTCCAGCGCGGGCCCGCCGTGCGGCGCAGCGCCTTGCACAGGGCGGTCTCGAACGTCCTGAAGTGCGCGGGCCGCACCCCGAGCTTGCGGTGGTCGCGGCCGAGGCGGGTGAAGACCTCGGTGACCTCGTCGGGACGGTGCAGGTTCTCGATCAGGTAGCGGAACGCCTGGGCGAGGTGCCGGCGCTGGAACTCCATCGACTCGGGGAACAGCGACCGCAGGAAGGGCCACTGGGTGAACATCGCGTCGTAGAGGTGGCCGATCAAATCCTCGAAAGGCATGACGAGTTCGAGGTGACGCGTGATGATCAGCTGGTCGGCGGCGCCGTCGTGGCCCGGCGGCATCGCGGCCGGCGCGTCCGCGGCCCCGGAGGAGCCCGGTGACAGCAGCTGCCGGCGCAGCCGCATCGCGTCGTGCCGGGCGAGCAGCGCGTGGTAGGCGGCGTCGACAGTCACGGTGGGCGGCTCCTCACGGGGGCGCGGCGGGTCGTACCGGAGCGGCGTGCCGATGAGGGCCCGGCGAACGGGCCGCACGACGCACCGGTCCCGTCCGGTGGACGGGCGGCGCCAGTATGGCACCGGGCCGACGGGCCCGAACGGCCCTCCCCACCAGGGCCGTTCGGCCCTATCGGCGGTCGTGCGCCGGGTGTGTGCTGGGCCCGCGGCCCCAGCGCGTCCCGGGGTCCGTCCGGGCCCCGGCGGGGCGGACCCTGACAAGGGTGGCCCCGCTCCTGCCGCTCCGCCGGGCCCGGACATACTGCCCGTATGGACCAATACGCCTCCACGGCACCGCCCTTGCGCGTCTTCATCCTCGACGACCACGAGGTCGTGCGGCGAGGACTGCGCGACCTCCTCGAAGCGGAACAGGACATCGAGGTGGTGGGGGAGGCCGCCAACGCCAGGGAAGCCCTCGCGCGCGTACCGGCCACCCGCCCCCACGTCGCCGTCCTCGACGTACGGCTCGGGGAACGGGCCGGCGACGGCGGCGACCACGAGGGCATCGAGGTCTGCCGTGAGCTGCGGGCCCGCATGCCGGGGCTGGCCTGTCTGATGCTCACGTCCTTCGACGACGACGAGGCCCTGTTCGACGCCATCATGGCGGGCGCCGCCGGCTATGCGCTCAAGCAGATCAACGGCTCGGAGCTGGTGACGGCGGTCCGCACGGTCGCCACCGGCGCGTCGACGCTGGACCCGGGCACGACGTCACGGGTGATGGCCCGGCTGCGCGGACCGGAGAAGCCCGGTCCCGGTGAGGCGGCGCCCGGCTCCGAGCTCGACCGGCTCTCACCCCGGGAACGGCAGATCCTGGACCTGATCGGGGAGGGGCTGACCAACCGCCAGATAGCCGACCGGCTGGGACTGGCGGAGAAGACGGTCAAGAACCGCATCTCCTCCATCCTGGCCAAGCTGGGCGTGGGCCGCCGGGTGCAGGCCGCGGTGATCGCGGGACGGGTGCGGCAGCAGAGGGGCCGCCGGGGGAGCGCCTGACCGGGCGGCCGCCGTCATACGGGCAGGGGCACGCGCCAGACGATCCGGGTGCCGCCCGAGGCCGACGCGGGGGACTCGACGGTCAGGCCGCCGCCGTGGAGCTCGGCGCGGGAGCGCATGTTGGCGAGCCCGCCCGTGTGCCGCCCGCCGTCCGCCGCGCCGCCCACCCCGTCGTCGGTCACCGTCAGCGTGACGTGCCCGTCCACGGTGAGCTCGACGTCCACGCGCCGGGCGTGGGCGTGCCGGGCGGCGTTGCTGAGCGCCTCGGCGGTCACCGCGAGTACCTGCTCGGCCAGTTCGCCGGGGACGTTGGTGTCCACCGGGCCCTCGATCCGCAGCGCCGGGGCGAAGCCGAGCGTGCGGCCGGCCGCACCGGCGGCCTCGGCCATGTCGCGGCGCAGGCTCGGGGCGCCGGTGGCGTCGCCGGTGGTGCGCAGGCCGAAGATCGTCGAACGGATGATGCGAATGGTGGTGTCCAGGTCGTTCACCGCGCGGCCGACGCGCTCGGCGGCCTCGGGCCGGTCGATGAGCCGGGTCGCGCTCTGCAGCGTCATACCCGTGGCGAACAGCCGCTGGATCGCGAGATCGTGCAGGTCGCGGGCAATGCGGTCGCGGTCGTGCAGGACGGTCAGCTCCTCCGACTCCGCGCGCCGCTCGGCGAGTTCGAGGGCGATGGCCGCCTGGTCGGCGAAGCCGGATATGAGCTTCACCTCGGTCTCGTCGAACGGCGGCCGGCCCGCCAGCCGGCTCAGCAGCAGGGCGCCGGAGGCCCCGGCGTCGATCTGCAACGGCACGGCCACGCCGGGGCCGCAGACGTCCCGGACCTCGGTCCCGTCGAGGGGGTACGCGCGCGGATCGGTCCGTACGTCGGAGCTGGCGACCGGCCGGCCCGTCCGCGCGGCGAGGCCGGAGAGCGAGCCCTCGGACGGTACGGCCATCCCCTCGGCGAGCCCGAGGCCCTGACCGTGGACGACGTCCACGGTCAGCCTCTCCGGCGAGGCCGTCGAGGCCGACGAGGCCGGCGCGGTGGGCAGCAGGACGGCGGCGTGATCGGCGCTCGCGACCTCCATCGCGCGCTCGGCGATCAGGCGCAGCACCTCGCCGGCGTCGGTGCCGGACAGCAGGCTGCGGGTGATCTCGCCGAGGGCCTCCAGCCAGCGCTCCCGGCGGCGGCTCTCGTGGTACATCCGGGCGTTGTCGATGGCGACGCCCGCCGCGATGGACAGCGTGGTCAGCACGGCCTCGTCGTCCTCGGTGAAGGCGCCGCCGCCGCGCTTCTCGGTGAGGTAGAGATTGCCGAACACCTCGTCGCGGACCCGGACCGGCACGCCCAGGAAGGTGCGCATCGGCGGGTGGTGGGCGGGGAAACCGTAGCTGTGCGGGTGCCGGGAGAGGTCGGTGAGCCGCAGCGGCGCGGGGTGGCTGATGAGTTCACCGAGGATGCCCCGGCCGCAGGGCGTGCGGCCGATCCGCGCCGTGAGCTCGTCCGCCATGCCGACGTGCAGGAACTCCGACAGCGTCCGCCCGTCGCCGACCACTCCGAGCGCCCCGTACTCGGCGTCGGTGAGCGTCACCGCCGCCTCGACGATTCCGCGCAGCACCTGCGGCAGTTCCAGGCCGTGGCCCAGGCTCATGACGGCGTCGAGGAGGCTGCGCATCCGGTCCGGCTCGCGTAACTGCGGGCGCCGGGTCCCCTGTGTGTGCTGTTCGGATTCGGATGTGGACATGACTGCTCCCCGGGCGCCCCGTTGCCTGCCCAGCAGCGTACGACAGGGATCACTGACGGTGGGTGGCCCCTCGGTGTCCGCTCCGGTGCCCTCGAGTGTCCGCTCCGCTCTCCACCGACCGGCGGGTGGCCGCCGGAGGCCGCGCGGCGACCCGGACGGTCAGATCGGCTCGGGGTGGCCGAAGAGCAGGTCGTAGTCGGGCGGGAGCTGGAGGATCACGCGGCGCAGCAGGTCCTCGTCGGCGGCGTCGGCCACGACGCTGAGCACGGCGCCGACGTCCCACTTCGCGGTCTCCTCGGTGGCTCCCTCGATCCACGCCGCCGTCGCCCGGACGAACCGCTGGGTGCTGAGCGGCTCGGCGGCCGGCAGCGGGTTGAGGAGCACCAGCGCGCACTCCTCCGGCAGCCGCGCGGCGAGTTCGGCCTTCTCGGAGCCCACCAGGTGCGCGCCCAGGAGCGCGAGGACGACGCGGGCCGCCCGCTCGGCCTCCCGCGGGGAGGGGTACTGGCCGCGTTCCCGGACGGCGGAGAGGAACGCGTCCCACTTCATCACCATGTCGGCCCTCCTTCGGGCGCTGCCCCTTCGGCAGGCTGCCCGTCGGCGGACCGTACGGCCCGCCGGTGAGGCGGACGGGGCGGGACCGGAGGGGCAGCGTCACCGGTCCCGCCCCGGCGGGTTCAGCCGCGGATCTCCTTGCGCCGGTCCCCGCCGGTGATGGTGATCTTGCGGGGCTTGGCCTGTTCGGCGACCGGGATGCGCAGCCTCAGCACGCCGGCCTCGTACGCCGCGTCGATGCGCTCGGTCTCCAGGGTCTCACCGAGGAAGAGCTGACGGCTGAAGGCTCCGGCCGGGCGTTCCGAGATCAGCACCTCGGCGTTCTCCCCGGCGGCGGGACGGCGTTCGGCCCTGACGGTCAGCACGTTGCGCTCGACGTCCAGGTCGATGGTCTCCGGGTCCACGCCCGGCAGATCCAGCTCGACGACGAAGGTGTCACCGTCCCTGAAGGCGTCCATCGGCATGGCCGCCGGCCGCGCCGTCGTCCCCAGCACCTGCTGGGTCAGCCGGTCGAGCTCGCGGAAGGGGTCGGTTCGCATGAGCATCATCGGTCACTCCTTTCCCGTGGATAAGGGATGCGCATGGCGATACCGCCTATATAGCGCGCAGCAGCAAAGTTGACAAGCCCACGCTCAACCTCGGGCTCGGCGGTCCGCAGGCCCGAAGGTGCGCAGGCCCGCGGCAGCTGCGGAGAGGCTGGAAACTGCTCCCTCTGCTGAGGAAAATCTACTGCGATGACGGTAGACATGGAGCCCGCGCGTCGTTAGGGTTTTCCTCATAGCCAACGGTGTGAGAGCCGGCGCCCGGATGCCGGCGCGTGGTGTTGTAACCCTCGGGCCCCGGTGCCGCTCGGCACCGGGGCCCTCGACGCGTTCCCAAGAAGAGGTGCAGATGCCCCGAGAGACCCAGCCGCACGCCACCGACCGACTCGACGACGACGACTATCCCGCCTACACCATGGGCCGCGCGGCCGAGATGATCGGCGCCACGCCCGGCTTCCTCCGCACCCTCGGCGAGGCCCGGCTGATCACTCCCCTGCGCTCCGAGGGTGGCCACCGCCGCTACTCCCGCTACCAGCTGCGCATTGCCGCCCGCGCCCGCGAGCTCGTCGACGGCGGTATGCCGGTCGACGCCGCGTGCCGCATCGTCATTCTTGAGGATCAGCTGGAGGACGCGCTCCGCCTCAACGAGGAGCTGCGCCGCTCGCCGGCCGCCGGCCCCGACGCGTCCGCCGGCGCCTGAGGCGGCCACCGTTCCCGGTCCGCTCCGCCTCCGCGCTGTGCCCCGCGCATCCGAATATCTCGCGTCGCAGACACAGAAATCAGCGTCATGCGCGATGAGGAATTGTACTGCGGCGGGCGGAGTGAAATTACGTCCCGTGATCAGCCGCTTGCGCCGTGCTAGGCTGGATCTCAGTTGCAGTTGTGGTTTCCCAAGGACTTCAGGTGCTCTCCCGGCTTTCTGTGCCCGGCGGGCTCTTTTGTATTTCCGGTGCTATTCCGGCCGGGGCAATCATTACGGCGACTCGGGGTCGCACAGTGCGGCCCTCGGGCAATGCCCCGAAGGAGATATGACATGGCTACTGGCACCGTCAAGTGGTTCAACGCGGAAAAGGGCTTCGGCTTCATCGAGCAGGAGGGTGGCGGCCCGGACGTGTTCGCCCACTACTCGAACATCGCCACCCAGGGCTTCCGTGAGCTCCAGGAAGGCCAGAAGGTGAACTTCGACGTCACGCAGGGCCAGAAGGGCCCGCAGGCCGAGAACATCGTTCCCGCCTGACCTCGACGCTTCGAGGCGCATGACGCATGACGTGGCTGGGGCCCGCACCTTGGGTGCGGGCCCCAGCTCGTTGCGTTTCAGGGCGCCGGCGGGCGTGCCGGTGCCGGCACGTCCCCTTTCCTGCTAGGCGGCCCGCCGGGCCGTACGTACACCGGGTCGCCCGTCCCCGGCCACGCCCGGACACCGGTCCGCCCGAGCTCTTTCCCGGAGAGCCGGCCCGGTTTGCATACCGGCGACCGGGCTCCGTATCCGCATTTCTTCGGCTCGTTCTTGCGATCCTCTGCGCGGCCCGCCATCGCCGCCGGGAATTCCTCGATACGTTGCCGCATCGAGGAAGGTTCCCCATGAACCGCAGCACGCGCATGAACGACCGCACACCCCGCCGCAATGGCGCCCCCGCCGCCGGCTCCGGCCGCGGCTACCGCGCGCAGGCCCAGGGCCGTACGGGCGGCTCCGGCCGCTCCGGCGGCTTCGGACGCCGGCCCGCCGCTCCCCAGGGGGAGTTCGCACTGCCGGTGACCATCACCCCGGCCCTGCCTGCCGCCGCGTCGTTCGCCGACCTCGGCATGCCGGACGCGGTGCTGAAGACGCTCACCGACCTCGGCGTGACCGAGCCGTTCCCGATCCAGGCGGCGACCCTGCCGAACTCCCTGGCCGGCCGGGACGTCCTGGGCCGCGGCCGCACCGGCTCCGGCAAGACCCTGGCCTTCGGCCTGGCGCTGCTGGTCCGTACGGCCGGGCAGCGGGCCGAGGCCAGGCAGCCGCTCGCCCTCGTGCTCGTCCCCACCCGGGAACTGGCCCAGCAGGTCACCGACGCGCTCACCCCGTACGCCCGGGCGCTGCGGCTGCGGCTGGCCACCGTGGTCGGCGGCATGTCGATCGGCCGCCAGGCGAGCGCCCTGCGCGGCGGTGCCGAGGTCGTCGTCGCGACGCCGGGCCGGCTCAAGGACCTCATCGCGCGCGGCGACTGCCGTCTGGACCGCGTCGCCATCACCGTCCTGGACGAGGCCGACCAGATGGCCGACATGGGCTTCATGCCGCAGGTCACCGAACTCCTCGACCAGGTGCGCACCGAGGGCCAGCGGATGCTGTTCTCCGCCACCCTCGACCGCAACGTCGACCTGCTCGTCCGCCGCTACCTGCACGACCCGGTCGTCCACTCCGTCGACCCGTCGGCCGGCGCGGTGACCACGATGGAACACCACGTCCTGCACGTGCACGGCGCCGACAAGTACGCCACGACGACGGAGATCGCCGCCCGCGACGGCCGCGTGATCATGTTCCTGGACACCAAGCACGCCGTCGACCAGCTGACCAAGCACCTGCTGAACAGCGGTGTACGGGCCGCGGCGCTGCACGGCGGCAAGTCCCAGCCGCAGCGCACCCGTACGCTCGCCCAGTTCAAGACGGGTCACGTCACCGTGCTGGTCGCCACCAACGTCGCGGCCCGCGGCATCCACGTCGACAACCTCGACCTGGTCGTCAACGTCGATCCGCCGAGCGACCACAAGGACTACCTGCACCGCGGTGGCCGCACCGCCCGTGCCGGTGAGTCCGGCAGCGTCGTCACCCTCGTCCTGCCCAACCAGCGACGCGACATGACCCGCCTGATGGCCGACGCGGGCATCACCCCGCGGATCGCCCAGGTACGCTCCGGCGAGGCCGAACTCAGCCGCATCACCGGGGCCCAGGCGCCCTCGGGCGTTCCCGTCACCATCGCCGCTCCGCCGGCGGCGGCGGGTGGCGCCAGGCGCCGCACCTCCCCGGCCCGCGGTCGCCGTCCCTCCGGCGGCGCCCGCAGGGCCGCCTGAGCCGACGTCCTTCCCCCTTCCGTCCGGTCTTCTTCCACAACCCTGTTGAGGCACTATGCGCTGCGTCATCGCCCGCTTCCCCTTCGACCTGGTCAAGAGCGAGGTGGAGCACTCGATGAAGGGCATCAAGCCCGAACCGGTCACGGACGCGTCGGTGACCATCAACCGCCGCACCTACCCCGTCAAGCAGGTGGGTGAAGTGATCACCAAGCAGGACCGCCGCGACTTCAGCGCGGGCGAGGTGACGCGGGCCCTCACCCGCCTCGGCTTCACCTGCCACACGACCCCGGCCCCGGCCCCGGCCGTCGCGCCCACCGCGCTGGAGGCCGCGTCGGCGCTGCTCGGCAGCCCGGCCGCCAACTGATCCGACGCGCGCCAAGAGCCCCGACCGGTGTCCGGTCGGGGCTCTTCGCGTGAGGTGACGGTGCGGCTCCGCCGCCCCCGGAGTCGTACCGCCTCACGAACGTCACGCGGGCACTCTGGCGTCACGCCTCTCCCCGCCCTACCGTGACCGCGATGGGCACCTCCATCGCACGCCTTGTCATGCCCCCGTCTAGCGACTCCAGGTGACTTCAGGCAAAGAGGTGAGCCGTGTTCCTCCGCCACAGACCCGCCCGCCGGCCACGCCGGACCCCCTTACGCGCGACGGGCGTCGCCGCCCTGCTCCTCGGCCTCCTGGCCGCCGCGCTCGCCGCCGGACCCGCGCGGGCGACACCCGACGCCGCCTCCCGCGCGCGCCCGGCGCTCGTCCAGCCGGTCGACCCGCAGCGCTGGCGCAACCCGGACGACATGACCTGGGCCGAATACCGCTCGGTCCCCGGTACGCACTGGGCCGATCCCGACGTCAAGCCCACCCGGCGCACGTTCAAGGGCGCGCTGGTGCTCCTGGACTACCCCGACGAGGAGTTCTCCGTCACCAAGGCGGCCGGCGCCGCCCGGTTCGGCAACCCACTGCCCACCGCCGCCGGCATCCCCCGCGGCCAAGTCGCCAAGTTCTACCAGGACTTCCTGAACAAGCCCGGTCAGCTCAACCACGGCCACACCATCAACGAGTACTGGATGGAGGACTCCGGCGGCCGCGTCGGCGTCGACCTGACCGCCTTCGGCGTCTACCGGATGCCGGGGAAGTCCTACCAGTACGGCATCGAGCCCGGCATGAACCCCGACGCCTGCCCGCGCGGTGACACCTGCGGCAAGGACCTCCGCACCGACGGCAAGCGCGCCTGGGTCGCCGACGCGGGCGCCGGCAAGCCCGCCGAGTTCGACTTCGTCTTCTACCTCACCGCCGGCGTCGACGAGTCGTCCGCCTGGCAGGAGTTCGGGCAGATGAGGTTCCCCTCCGCACAGGACGTGCCGGCCGCCTGGGGACCGCCGGCCGCTACGCCCGGCGGCGGCAACGCCGCACGCACCCGCTACGTGCCCTGGACGTCCTGGCAGGCGGCCGCCCGCATCTGGCCCAACGCCGCGGACGGCTCGTCCACCCAGGCCGAGAGCTCCGGCATGGCCACCTTCGCCCACGAGCTCACCCACATCCTGGGCATCGGCGACAACTACAACAACCCCTACGGCACACCGCTCAGCCGCTCCTACACCGGCATCTGGGGCATGCTCTCGCGCGGCTCGTTCAACGGCCCCGGCGGCCCGCACACCCGCTGGCAGATCCCGGCCACCGCCGGCGGCTCGATGGGCGCGCAGCACGTGCTGCGGGACAAGCTCAAGCTCGGCATCGTCGACGACAAGAACGTCCTGCGCCTCGACCGCGACGCCCTCAAGGACTCCGGCCTCGTCGTCGCCCGCGTCACCGCCCGCTCCGCGCCCCCCGGCGAGAAGGGCCTCACCGGCGTCAACATCTCCATGCGCCGCGACCTCTCCCCGGCCTGCGACCGGAACACCGACCCCCTGTGCGACGGCGGCGGCTACGACAACTACACCGTCGAGGTCGTCGACCGCATGGGCATGGACTCCTTCACCCCCGACAGCGGTGTCCTGCTGAGCAAGACCAAGAACGCCGACCGGGCGCCCTTCGCCTGGGTGGTCGACGCCCACCCCGAGGACATCGGTCTGGTCGACTTCAAGCGCCCCGACGGCACCCTCCAGAAGATCACCATGGGCGACTACCGGCAGCTCAGCGACGCCCTCTTCCACGCGGGGGCCGACTCCGGCAGCTCGTACGAATACGTCGACGAGGCCAACCGCCTGCACTTCTACGTCCTCGACGTCCGGCGCGACGCCTCCGGTGTGCTCTCGTACAGCGTCGGCGTGAAGTCCCTGGACGGCGCGGGCCCGCAGGAGCGCGGACTCGCCCTCGGCCGCGGCACGGCGAAGGGCAAGCCCGCCGGCGGCCGGGCCGTGTGCACCTTCCCGCTCGCCAACACCGGGAAGACCGCCCCGGGGACCGATCCCTCGCTGTCCTCCGACGTCTACCGGCTGTCGGCCACCGCCTCCGGGCGCGGCTGGTCCGCCTGGCTCCCCCAGCGGCTCACCACGGCGGCGGCCGGCACCGCGGTCCCCGTCACCGTCGCCGTGACCGCGAAGGCGGCCGCCGACCGGGACACGAAGATCACCCTCACCGCCCGCTCGGAGAGCGACCCGAACAGGACGGCGCAGGCCACTTGCTCGCTCAAGAAGTAGCGCGCTTTCCGAAGGCTTTTCCGGACAGGCACGGCGCACCGGCCCGGGCCGGTGCGCCGCGCCCGTTCGGCCGTACCAGCGCGTGCGGCGGAAGCGCGGCTGACGTCAGACCTTGGTGAAGCACAGCGTGTAGTCGGTGCCCCGAGTGATGGAGTACTGAATGCCGTAGGCGAACTCCGGCCCGCACTTCTTGTCGGGGCCGTACAGCTTCTGACCCATCTTGTACTCGGCCTCGCCGGAGTCGCAACCGACGATGTCCGGCACCGGCTTGCCCTGGGGATCCCGGATCTTGACGCAGTCGCCGATATTCGGGTCGTGCTTCTTGTTCTCCTCGGCCTGCGCGGCCTGAGCGGCGTTCTCCTTGGCCTTGCCCCCATTGGGGTCGGTGTTGTAATCCCACACGTACCAGGCTCCGCCGCCGAAGACCGCCAGGATGACGACGATCGGGAGCAGCCTCTGCAACGCGCTCGGCCGCTGCGGCCGTTGGGGTGCGGGCGGCTGCGGGTATCCGTGCTGCTGCTGTTGTTGTTGCGGGTAGCCGTTGGGCTGCTGGTTCTGGTAGTACGGCGGCGGTGCGGACATGGCTGGGTCCCCGTGATCGACTGCGCGAAAGAGCGTCAACGTGATGTTGACCGGTGCAGGTTACCCGCCGACACTCGCCGGTCCGCCGCCCGTCCTGTGGCGCTTGGGCCGGTGGCACAGCACGTACCCGGCATATGTCATGAGGACGACGACAGCGTCCGGATCGACCTCTGTCCGGGGAGGCGGTGGTTCATTTCGTCGGCTTCTTGCGGGCCGTGACCGTCTGGGCCATTCCCGGCAGGAAGTCCGTGAACAGCTCGTGCACCTCGTGCACGAGCGGCCGCAGCACCCGGAAGCGCGCCAGCGCCACACCGCGGGTGGTCAGCCGGGCCCCGCGGTCGGCCAGCCGGCGGCTGCGTTCGCGGTCGGGGGAGCGGTCGAAGATCCAGTACAGGACGAGCCCCATCTGGGACAGCCACATCAACTCGGGCAGTACGTCCGCGAGCTCGGCCGGAACCTTCGCCTTGGAGCCCGCCAGCACCTCCCGGTGCACGTCGATGGCCGCCTCGCGCGCGTGCTCGGACTCGGGCGAGAAGGGGCTGAGGGGGCTCTCCGGGTCGGCGGCGTTCTTGAAGAACTGGGCGGCGAATTCGTGGTACGGCTCGGCGATGTCCAGCCAGGCGTGCAGGACGCCCGCGAGCCGCGCCTCCAGCCCGCTCTCCCGTTCCAGCACGTCCCGGACGGCCACTTGGTGCTCGGCGGCGATCCGGTCGTAGAAGCCCTGGATCAGGTGTTCCTTGCCGGCGAAGTAGTAGTACGCGTTGCCGACGGAGACCCCGGTCTCCTTGGCGATGGCCCGCATCGTGGTCTTGTCGTAGCCGCGTTCCTGGAAGAGCGTCATCGCGGTCTCCAGGATCGCGGTGCGGGTCTGCTCGCTCTTGGCCGGTCGGGGCTCGTTCTCTGCTGGCACGGTCAGAGCCTAGTCAATGGGCTGTGGCGCGACCGGCGGCCATGGGTACCGCGGCCACCGCGCCCCGCGGTACCCGGCGGCGGTCAGCACCGCGCCCCGCGCGAACCGGATCCCCGACGGGTCGCTGACCCTGTGCGAGAGCGGCCGGTACTCCGACAGCGCCCACAGGCATACGACCCACGCGGCCGGCCCCCGGTACACCTGCCCGCCGTCACCGACCACGGTGATCTCCTCCGGGGAGCCGGCGTGGTCGAGCCGCGGGAAGCGGCGCAGGGCCTCGTCCGATCCGGCCGGCACGAGATCGAGCGGCACCAGCCGCGGCTGCTTCGCCAGCCAGTCGCACAGGTGCAGGCAGAGGGCGCTCCGCGCGTCGTACAGCACGGTGAGCCGGTGGACCGGGGCCTGGTGCGTGCCCCGGTCGACGGTGGTGGCGGTCGGCATCGGGCTCAGTGCCCGGCCGGTGCGGCCCACGGGCCGGCCGGGGCGGTGTACCCCTGCGGCGGGACCGGCGGCCGCTGCTCGCGCTCCATCATTCCCCGGCGGCGGAACTTGTTGAGCGTGAAGACGTTGCCGAGGTGCATCACGCCCAGGACGAGCAGCACGACGCCGAGCTTTTGCGACAGCGCCTCGAACACGCCCCGGGCGTCGGTGATGGTGGTGTCGTCCTGCAGGTACAGCGCGATGAACCCCAGGTTCACCAGGTAGAAGCCGACCACCAGCAGATGGTTCACGGCCTCGGCGAGCTTGTCGTCCCCCCGCAGCACATCGGCGAGGAAGACCCGTCCGTTGCGGCTGAGCGTCCGCGCGACCCAGACGGTGAGCCCGAGGCTGACCAGCAAGTAGATGACGTATGCGACGACGCTGAGGTCCACGCTCCGACTCCTTCTTGAACGTGTTCAAAACTCTGTGGTCGTGACTGTAGACCTGTTTTTGAACGCGTTCAAGTTGCTGTCGGCGGACGGTCGGCCTGTTGTTGATATGCCGTCAGGAGGCCCGCTCCACCCGACCCACCCGCCCTACTCGCTCCACCCGCTCCGCCAGGAAGTCCTCCCAGGTCCGCTTCCCGGTGGCGGCTCCGTCGAAGGAGAGGTTCTCGCCGGCGCGGTACGCGCGGCCGGCCTTCCCCGGAATCCGGACCGGCAGCATCGGCCGGCTCTTCCCGCGTGCCCGGAGGTAACCGCGGCTCAGCTCGGCCATCCCGTACACCGTCGGCCCCGCCAGGTCGGGCACCAGGCCGGCCGGCTCGCCGAGCGTCAGTTCCACGAGCCGGGCCGCCACTTCGCGCGCGTCGACCGGCTGGAACCGCAGGCCGCCCGGGACGGGCATCACCGGAGACTTCGCCATCTTTCCCACGACCATCAGCACCAGGTCGTGGAACTGGGCGGCCCGCAGCGTCGTCCACGGAATCCCGGACTCCGCCACCGCCCGCTCGGCGCCCAGCTTGGCCCGGAAGTAGCCCAGCGGAACCCTGTCCGCCCCGATGACCGAGATGTACACCAGGTGCCGCACCCCGGCCCCCGACGCGGCCCGCACCAGGTTCCGGGTCGCCTCGTCGTCACCCTTGGGGCCGCCCGCGAGGTGCAGGACGGTCCCGACGCCCGCCACCGCGGCGTCGATTCCCTCTCCCTTGAGCAGGTCGCCGGTCACGTACTCGACACCGTCCACGGACTCGCGGGCGTGCCGGCTCAGCACCCGCACGTCGTGGCCGGCGTCCCGCAGGAGCGGCACGACGAGGCGCCCGAGCGTGCCGGTGCCGCCGGTGACCAGGAGGGGGGAGGTCGTCACGGTCTTCTCCAATTCGTTCGCCCGGGAGTTGATCACCCGGTGACAACGTCGCGTTTCGTGTGTCTACTGACATGACCCCCAGCGCGGAAGGAATGTGACACGTGGACGACAGCGCACGGCTGACGGAGCGGTTCGAGGAGCACCGGCCCCATCTGAGGGCGGTGGCCTACCGGATGCTCGGCTCGATCAGCGAGGCCGAGGACGCCGTTCAGGAGGGCTGGCTGCGCTTCGGTCGCACCGACGTCAGCGGCGTGGAGAACCTCGCCGGGTGGCTGACCACGGTGGTGGCGCGGGTGTGCCTGAACATGCTGCGCTCACGCGAGCAGCGGCGCGAGGATCCGCTGGAGTCGCGCATGCCCGACCCGGTGATCAGCCCGGCGTCCGGGGTCGTCGACCCCGAACAGGAGGTGCTGCTGGCCGACTCGGTCGGGCTGGCGCTGATGGTCGTACTCGAATCGCTGACGCCGGCCGAGCGGCTCGCGTTCGTCCTGCACGACATGTTCGCCGTCCCCTTCGACGAGATCGCGGAGATGATCGAGCGCACCCCGGCCGCGACGAGACAACTGGCGAGCCGCGCCCGCCGCCGCGTACAGGGCCAGGCCCCCGCCCCCGACCCCGACCTCGCGCGCCAGCGGGAAGTCGTCGCCGCGTTCTTCGCCGCCGCCCGCGACGGCGACTTCGAAGCGCTCGTCGGCGTGCTCGATCCCGACGTCGTCCTCCGCTCCGACGGCGGCGTCGTACGCGCCCGCCACACGGTCGCCCTCCACGGCGCCCGCACCGTGGCCGGCCAGGCGATCACCTTCGGCAAGCTCTCCCCGTTCGCCCGCCCGGCCCTCATCAACGGCACCCCGGGCGTCACGGTCGTCGCGAACGGCCGCCCGATGTCGGTCATGGCCTTCACGGTCACGAACGGCAGGATCGTCGCGATCGACGTCCTGGCCGACCCGGAACGCCTGAGCGCCCTCGACCTGAACCACTGAGCTTCGCCCCACGGGCGACCCGCCGCGCCATGACCCCCGTCGTGGCGCGGCGGGCCTTACGAGATACGTCATACGTCGGACGGCACGGCCGCGGCGACGACCGGCCGGAGAAACACGAAGGCCCCGGCCGGTTTCCCGGTCGGGGCCTTCGTTAGTGCCCGGTGAGGCACTGTGCGGAGGATACGAGATTCGAACTCGTGAGGGGTTGCCCCCAACACGCTTTCCAAATGTTCGTTTGGGTGTCCGGGGGTGGGCGGAGGCGTTACGACCTGCGGCGAAGTGGACGTCCGGGGGGGGGCTGGACGTTGGTGAATGAGACCAGAGCGTCGGGTCATACCTTCTTGACGACGATCGAGTCCGGGACCAGTTTCTCCAGGTCGTCCACGTCCGATGTGAAGACCGTGACCTGTCCCTTCTGCTGCCGCGCGATGACGGCGAGTACCGCGTCGATCGCGTACTTGTGGCCGTGCAGCTTGGCGTCGGCGAGGAGTCGGCGGGCCTGGCGAGCCTCGTCTTTCCCGATGTCGGCGACCCTCAGCCGGGAGAGCACCCAGTCCCAGCGCTGTTCGGTGGTTCTGCCGTCGTATGCCTCGACCAGTGTCATCGGGGACGTCACGACCTCGGCCTCACCTCGGGCCGCGAGGTCGAACCAGGCGATCATCTTCCGGTCGCCGCGTACGGCCAGGGACAGGGCTTCGCAGTCGAGTACGAAGATGCGCAGCGGCTGCTGCCCGCGCTCACCGGCCTGCTTCTTCACGCGGCCTCTCCGGCCTTGCGCTTTCCGGCGGCGCGGCGGCGCTCGTGCTCGGCGTCCAGATCCTCCAGTTCCTCGAACGCTGCCGCGCGTTCGTCCTCGGTGACGGGCCCATGCTCCTCCTGCAGCCAGTCGACCAGTTCCTGCAGCCGGTCCCGGTCGCGCTTGAAGCGCAGCGCCTCGGCAACGTACGCCGACAGGCCCCGCTCTGCCGCCTCCGCGCGGATCTCGTCAAGGAGATCCTCAGGGATCGTCACCGTCACCTTCTTGGTTGCCATACAAGCGACCATACTCTTGGTGTTATCCCCCTTACCACTCTGTGCCGCGGTCGGGCCGATGCGATGAAGGGGGACGGCGGTCAGGCAGCGGTGGCAGGGCGTGGACTGCCGTGGAAGACCTGACTGGTGTGCCAGGAGCGGTGGGACGCCGCGATGGGGTGGGCGCCCGGTTGAGGGCCCACGAGCGGACGGCCCGCGAGCGCTATGACGTGCTCACGGGCGGCGCGGCTGCGGCCGACAAAACGTTGCGAGACAAGGATGCGGTGGCCATCGCCGATGCCGAGGGCGCCCTTGTCGAAGAGCTTGTGGTGCAGCGAGCAGAGGCAGAGTCCGTTTTCGACGTCGTCCGGGCCACCGAACGCCCACCAGCGCACGTGCGCGGCCTCCAGCCCGACCGGCACCGCGCCGATCCTGCCGTCGTAGCCGCAGAAGGCGCACTGGTACTCGTAGGCCGTGAGGATCAGCTCCCGCATCCGCCGGTTCCGCCGCCTCCGCGCAGCCGGGAGCTGTTCGGTCTCCGCCGGCTCCAGCTCCAGGCCCACGGCTTCGCACAGCTCGCCGTGGAGTGAGGGCGGGAAGTGCAGGTCGAGCAGTGCCCGCGCAATCCGGCCGAGCAGCGACGGCTCCCGCCGCAGCGCCGCCCGCAGCTCCGGCGCCAGCCGCCCGGCCGCCCCCGCCGCTCGCAGCTCCCGCACCCCGCTGCCAGGGCTGCCCGGGCCGCGATCGGTGTATACCTCCCACACCCCGTCACTGACCAGATGATGGAACGGATAGGCAGGTGTCGTCTTGTTGGGCGGCCCGTACTCGGCCAGTAGCCGCTTCAGGTCTTCCTCCACCGCGCTGTACGGCAGCTCACCGTCGGCGTCCTGCTGGAACCGGCCCAGGGCGTAAAGGAACAGCAGCGGCTTGTGCGGAGCACGCGCCCCACTTCTGGCCCACTGCCTCAACTTCGCGGTCCGCTCCAGCCAGTCCATGACCGGCGATCGTAATGTGACCCTCGTCCCCCGGCGAGGTGCCGGCACATCTGCCATGCCCGGAAGGCGACACGACAACGGTCCCCACGCCACATCCGCGGGGACCGTCCTCACCTAGGCCTACAGGCTGTCGGTGATCGCCTTCCTCCGGTCCCGATACTCCGCGTCCGTGATCGCCCCCGCGGCACGCAGCTGGTCCAGCGTCGCCAGCCGGGAGGCCGCATCCTGACCCTGGCCAGGAGCAGGTGACGCCGGCACTGGCGCCGCGCCCGGTTGCGTGCCCTGCGCGATGCGCATGCGCAACTTGTCAGCGATGGCCTTGCCCTGGTCCTTCGGCATGTTTTTGATGTCTGCCCGGTTCCCTGACGTGTACACCGTGAGCGTCCCCATCACGATGCCGCCATGCCACTGCGCCGAGGAGACCTTGCCGTAGGGGAAGTCCTCCACAGTCTGCGACATGACGCCGTGCTTCAGGAACAGCAGCCGCATGTTCGTCATGGCGACGATGCCCGTGCCGTTGGCGTAGGTGCCTGTGGCGAGCATGTCGATGAGTTCGCCTTCCCACAGCACCTCGGGGAGTCTCTTGATCTCCCTCTTGGCGCCAAATGTGTTGTTCAGCTTCGCGGCGGCGGCATCGATGTCCGGCCGCACGTTGAAGGCCGCCATCAGGCACCTCTCTTCGGGACGGCAATGCAGGTGAGGTCCTGGGCCCGGGGGTAGCTCGGTGGCCTCCGTGGACCCGGAGCGTATCGACGTAACCGCCCAAGTGCCCTGGGAATGCGGGAAGATCCGCAGGCAGGCCGGAGGTGTCGTGGCCAACTCGGAACACGACCCGGTCACCGAGGGCGAACGCGCAAGATCTGCCCCTCCACGCGGGAGAAGGAACGGATCGCGGCCGGTACCAAGTGGGAGGACAGGGGGTGCGTCTTCGCCTCGCCGACCGACGGGCCGCCGAGTCCGAACACCGATCTACCACATCTGGAAGCGGCTGCTGCGGGACCCGGGCGTACGGGACGGGCGCCTGCCCCGAGTGCATGCACATCGCCGGGGCGATGCTCTGCAAGGTCGCGCAGCGAGTCGGAGACGCGATCTGGGAGCTGCTCGAAGCCGACGGAAAAACCAGCTGAGACAGATACGTCGAAGGGCCCCACCGCGAACGGTGGGGCCCTTCGAGTCGTGCCCGGTGAGGCACTGGCGGAGGATACGAGATTCGAACTCGTGAGGGGTTGCCCCCAACACGCTTTCCAAGCGTGCGCCCTAGGCCACTAGGCGAATCCTCCGCGGCAAACAATACAAGACCGGAAGGGGTGCTCGCGAACGCCTTCCTCCGAGGTGGGGGAGCCGAGGGGGAGGGGGCACGAGCACCGCTCAGGATCGGCTAGGCTGAGGGCAAGCCCCTCACGTGGCGCCATCTCACCGAACTCCCCCAGGGCCGGAAGGCAGCAAGGGTAAGTGAGCTCTGGTGGGTGCGTGGGGGGCCCTTGCGTTTCCTGGGGCTCCCGAGGGGTTTCCCGGAGGCCCTGGAGAGCCGGAGAAGTGTGATCGAGACCACTTGTCAGTGGGGCCGGATAACCTCGTAGACGTGTCGTCCCTCGCGCTCTACCGCCGCTACCGTCCCGAGTCCTTCGCCGAGGTCATCGGTCAGGAGCATGTCACCACCCCGTTGCAGCAGGCGCTGCGCAACAACCGGGTCAATCACGCGTACCTGTTCAGCGGGCCGCGCGGCTGTGGAAAGACGACGAGCGCGCGCATCCTCGCGCGCTGTCTGAACTGTGAGCAGGGCCCCACGCCCACGCCCTGCGGCCAGTGCCAGTCCTGCCAGGACCTCGCGCGCAACGGCCGCGGCTCGATCGACGTCATCGAGATCGACGCCGCGTCGCACGGTGGTGTGGACGACGCCCGTGAGCTGCGCGAGAAGGCATTCTTCGGGCCCGCCTCCAGCCGCTACAAGATCTACATCATCGACGAGGCGCACATGGTCACCCCGGCGGGCTTCAACGCCCTGCTGAAGGTGGTCGAGGAGCCCCCGGAGCACCTCAAGTTCATCTTCGCGACGACCGAGCCCGAGAAGGTCATCGGGACGATCCGGTCGCGTACGCACCACTATCCGTTCCGCCTCGTGCCGCCCGGCACCCTGCGCGACTATCTCGGCGAGGTCTGCGAGCAAGAGAAGATCCCCGTCGAGGACGGCGTGCTGCCGCTCGTCGTCCGGGCCGGTGCCGGTTCCGTGCGTGACTCGATGTCCGTGATGGACCAGCTCCTCGCCGGCGCCGCCGAGGACGGTGTGACATACGCCATGGCGACGTCCCTCCTCGGGTACACGGACAGCTCGCTGCTCGACTCCGTCGTCGACGCCTTCGCCGCGAGCGACGGTGCCGCCGCCTTCGAGATCGTCGACCGCGTCATCGAGGGCGGCAACGACCCCCGCCGCTTCGTCGCGGACCTCCTGGAGCGGCTGCGCGACCTCGTCATCCTCGCCGCCGTCCCGGACGCCGTGGACAAGGGCCTCATCGACGCCCCGGCCGACCTGATCGAGCGCATGCAGGCCCAGGCGTCCGTCTTCGGCGCCGCCGAGCTCAGCCGCGCCGCCGACCTCGTCAACGAGGGCCTGACCGAGATGCGCGGCGCCACCTCGCCGCGGCTCCAGCTGGAGCTGATCTGCGCGCGCGTCCTGCTGCCCGCCGCCTTCGACGACGAGCGTTCCGTACGGGCCCGGCTCGACAAGCTGGAGCGCGGCGCCCTCGCCGGCGGCGTAGGCGCTGTCGGTGGCGCCGCGGTGGTGACGGCGCCCATGGTGCCGCCCGCCGGTTACGCCCCGGCAGCCCCGGGCGTCCACGGCGCTGCCGCCGCCGGATACGTGCCCGGTCCCGACGCCCACGCGGCTCCGCCCGCCGGCGTCACCGGTCCCGCGGCCGCCCGCGCGGCCGTCTCCGGCGCCCCTGCGGCCCCGGCC
>NZ_JAGGOL010000026.1 GCF_018614525.1 Streptomyces sp. ISL-11 | reverse complement strand
TGACCTACTACGCCATATCGTGACAAGCGAGGCGCTCACCGCGACCACTTTGAAAATGTCCCATTTGGTCGCGAGTGACCGATTAACCTGCCTACTACTTCCCCTCGTACGTGATCCACGCCCTATGCCCGGCCTCACACGGGGAGCCCTCCGCCCTCACGCCGGGCGAGCGTGTCCACACCCTCCGCACCCGATTGGACCGGGTGGGTGGGAGCCCGCCGGATCACCGGCGCGTACGAGTGGGCTGGGGGACGGCGTTGTTAAATTTGCCCAGATGACGAACGTACGGGCGCGGCTGGCGGGGGTGGCCGCCCACCTGCCCGAGCGCTGGGTCAGCATGGCCGAGAGGGAAGCGCAGGTCGCGGCCGCGAGTGCGCCGTTCAGCCCTCCCGGCGGTCTGGTGACCGAGCTGACGGGTGTGGAGGGGGTGCACCTCGTCGGCGCCCGGCAGCAGGCGTCCGACCTGGCCGTGTGCGCCGCACGGAAGGTCCTGGCCGACAGCGGCGTCCAGGCGGCCGACGTCGAGCTCATGATCTTCGCGGCGAGCAGCCAGGACATGATCGAACCGGCCACCTCCCACATCGTGGCGGCCAAGCTGGGCCTTTCCTGTCCCGTATTCGACGTGAAGAACGCCTGCAACAGCGTGCTCAACGCTGTGGAGGTCACCGAGGCGTTGATCGCGTCGGGGCGCTACCGCACCGTACTGATCACATGCGGCGAGGCACCGTCGCTCTCCGCCCGCCTGAGCGTCCCCAACCCGGCGGCGTTCGCCCGCGCGTTCCCGTCCTACGGGTTCTCGGACGCCGGCGCGGCGATGCTCTGGACGGCGGGCGAGAGCTTCCCGTCCGCCCCGGGCGTGCTCGGCAGCCGCTTCATCGCCGACTCCTCGGCCTGGCAGGCCGCCACGCTGCGCGGCGGGGGCACGTTCAGCGTGCGCGAGCCGGACGAGGAGCACAGCTACTTCCAGATGGACGGCATGGGGCTGCGTGACAGCCTGCGAGCACTCGCGCCCTCTCTGCATTCCCTGCTGGACGAGCTGGGGCTGACCCTCACGGATTGCGCGTTCATCGGGGTGCACCAGGTCTCTCTGGAGGACGTGGACGCCATGTGCGCCCTGGACCTCGGCATCCCGCGGGACCGGCTCGTCCTCACCCTTCCCCGGCACGGCAACGTCGCCTCCGCCTCCCTGCCCCTGCAACTGACGCGAGCGCTGGAATCAGGCCAGGCCGGCCCCGGGGACCTGGTGGCGCTCATCGGTCTCGCCGCGGGCAGCAGCGCCGGCCTGGTGGTGATCCGCCTGTGAGACCGCTCCGCTCCCCCGCTCCCGACCCGCCATCCCCCTTCCACCGTGAGGAGCAGCTGATGAATTCCCTGTACGAGCCCATCAAGAAGTGCGTCGTCGAGCACTTCAACATCCCGGCGGACGTCATCCACCCCGACATCACCCTCGAAGACCTGGGGCTGGACTCCCTGGCCGTGGTGGAACTCGTCTGTGTGCTCAAGGACGAGCTCGGTCTGCGGGCCCCCGCGGGCGAGGAGCTGGCGTCCTTGCGGAATACGTTCGGCCAGGCGGTCGCCGTGGTGGAGCGGGCGCAGGAGGCCACCGGCACGCCGGTGCAGCCGGCCACCGGCGAGCCGGTGCCGTCGGCGTGACGCGCACCGACGTCGCGGTCACGGGGCTGGGGCTGCTGACTCCGGCCGGTGTGGGCGTCGCGGCGACATGGGAGCGGGTCTGCGCGGGCCTGCCCACGGCCGCGCCCGACCCGGAGCTGGCGGATGTGCCGGTGCCGTTCAGCTGCCGCGTACCCGCCTTCGACCCCAGGGCGGTCATCGGGCCACAGGTGTGGCGCATGGACCGCTTCGTGCACCTGGCGATCGCCGCGGCCCTGGAGGCGGTCGCGGACGCCCGGCTCGGCCCGGGTGCCTGGGACGGGGCGCGGGTGGGTGTCGTCGTAGGGGTGGGGAGCGACAGCAAGGAGACCTGCCTGCGCAGCGGCGAGAGGTTCCTGAACCACGATTACGAGGGTGTCTCTCCGCTGACCGTTCCCCGCGGCACGGTCAACGCGGCGGCGGGCGAGATCGGCATCGCGCTCCAGGCGCTGGGGCCGAGCCTCGTCGTGAGCACGGCCTGCGCCTCCGGGGCGACCGCGCTGGGCGTCGCCCGGGACCTGCTGCTGGCCCGGCGCTGTGACGTCGTGCTGGCGGGAGGTGCCGAGGCACCCTGCCATCCCTTCAACTCCGTGTGCTTCAGCCGCATGGGGGCGTTGTCCACCCGCGTGCACGACCCCGCCGGCGCCAGCCGGCCCTTCGACGCCGACCGGGACGGATTCGTCCTCGCCGAGGGCGCCGGGATCCTCGTCATGGAACGCCCCGAGGACGCCCGCGCCCGACGGGCCCCGGTCCACGCCCTGCTGGCCGGGTACGGCGCCTCCACCGACGGCCACCACTACGCGGCCGCGCACCCCAAGGGCGCGGGCGTCGAGCGGGCCTGCGACGCCGCGCTCGCCGACGCCGGCATCGGGTACGCGGACGTCGACCACATCAACGCGCACGGCACGTCGACGCCCATGAACGACCGGATCGAGGGCGAGACGCTGCACCGGCTCTTCGGCGGCCACCCGCCCGCGGTCACCTCGACCAAGGGCGTCACCGGGCACACTCTCGGAGCGGCCGGGGCCATCGAGGCGGCCCTGAGCGTGCTGACGCTCCAGGACCAGGTCATCCCGCCCACCGCCAACCTCGACCGCCTCGACCCGCGGATCGAACTCGATGTCGTCGCCAAGGTTCCCCGCCCGGCCCGTCTGGACGTGGTGGCCAGCAATTCCTTCGGCTTCGGCGGCCACAACGCGGTGCTGATCATGCGCCGGGCCTGAGCGTGCGGCCGGAATCCGCCGAGGGCGCACCGGCCGGCGGCCTGCCGTGGGCGGTCCGCCACCGCCGGGTCGTCGTCCTCCTGGCGGCCCTCGCCGCCGTGGCCGCGGGCTGGTTCGGCGGCTCGGCGCACGACAGCCTGTCGGCCGGCGAGGTCGTCCCATACGGTGCCGAGGCGCTGCGGGCGAACGAGGTCCTGGAGCGAGAATTCGGTGCGGCCACCCCTAATCTCGTGCTGGTCACGCGCGCCGCGGGGCCGGTGGACGGCCCCGGGCCGAGCTCGGCCGCCGGGCGCCTGACCCGCCTGCTCGAAGCCGACCCCGCCGTCACCCGGGTCCGCTCCTACTGGTCCACACGGTCACCGGCGCTGCGCTCGCACGACGGCCGCGGCGCGCTGGTGCTCGTACGGCTGCGGGGCCGTGAGGAGCAGGCCACGCGGGCGGCCGGCCGGCTGGTACCCCGCGTGACCGGGGACCGGGGGGCGCTCACGGTGACCGCCACCGGCGAGGCGGCCGTACGCGCCGCCGTGGTCGAACAGTCCGAGCGCGATCAGCTGCGCGGCGAACTGCTGGCCCTGCCGCTCACCGCCCTGCTCCTGCTGGTCGTCTTCCGGTCGGCGGTGGCGGCGCTGCTGCCGGTCGTCGTCGGTGCGCTGGCGGTGCTGGGGACCCTCGCGCTGCTGCGGCTGCTCACCGCCGTCACCGCCGTGTCCGTGTACGCGAGCAGCATCTGCTCGGCCCTGGGTTTCGCGTTGGCGGTGGACTACAGCCTGTTCTTGATCACCCGCTACCGGGAGCAGCTGGCCCGGGGCGACGAGGCCGGGCCGGCGCTGCGAACGGCGCTCCGCACGGCCGGCCGGGCCGTGGCGTTCTCCGCCGGTACGGTCGGGCTGTCGATGTCGGCGCTGCTGGTCTTTCCGCACACGATCCTCCGTTCCATCGCCTACGGCGGGATCGTCGTGGTGGTGCTGGCGGCGGCGGGGAGCCTGCTGTTGCTGCCCGCGCTGCTGTGGGTCCTCGGGGACCGTGTCGAGCGCTTCGACGTCCTCGCCCGCTGGCGGCGGGTACGGCCCGGGCCCGACGCCCCGGGAGCCGCGCCGCCTCTGGGCGGGTGGGGCAGGACGGCGGTGCGGGTGATGCGCCGCCCGTTGGTGACGACGCTGGTGGTGGGCGCCGGGCTGGCGCTGGTGGCGGCTCCCTTCACCGGCGTGCGCTTCGGGCTCTTCGACGACCGTGTCCTGCCCGCCTCCTCGGCCGTCGGCGAGGCCCGGACCGTCCTCAGCAAGGGTTTCGACGCCAACGCGGTCGTCAGCCCGACCACCGTGGTCCTGCCGCGCTTCGACGCGCGCGCCGAGCCGGGGGCGCTGGACGACTTCGCCCGGCGGATCGCCGGCCTGCACGGGGTGCGGCGCGTGGACACGTCCACGGGCGGCTACGAGCGGGGCGTACGGGTTCGGCCGCCCACCGCGGCCTCCGCCTCCTTCGCTTCGGACAAGGGGGCGTGGCTGGCGGTCACCACGCGCGGCGAACCCAACTCCCAGGCCACCCGCGACCTCGCCCGCGGCCTGCGGGAACTCCCCGCTCCCGCCCCGGTGCTGGTGGGCGGCCCGGGCGCGACGCTCGCGGACGTGCAGCGATCGCTCGCCGACCGGCTGCCCCTGGCCCTCTCCCTGGTCGCGGGCGCCATGCTGGGCCTGGTGCTGGTCATGACGCGGCGGCCGGTCCTCGCGGTGAAGGCGCTCGTGCTCAACGCCCTGAGCCTGAGCGCGACCTTCGGCGCTCTGGTCCACGTCTTCCAGGAGGGCCATCTCGCGGGTGTGCTGGGCGGGTTCACGGCGACGGGGACCACCGACGCGCTCCTGCCGGTGCTGGTCTTCTGCATCGCGTTCGGACTGTCGATGGACTACGAGATCTTCCTCCTCGCCCGTATCTGCGAGGAACACCGGCGCACCGGGGACACCATGATGGCCGTGGCCCACGGCCTGGACCGTACCGCGCGGCTGTTCACCTGGGCGGCTCTCACCATCGCCGTCGTCATGGCCGCCCTGGCCACGTCCGACCTGGTCCTCCTGAAGATCGTGGGCGTGGGGCTGGCCCTGGCGGTCCTGCTGGACGCCACCGTCGTACGGGGCCTGCTGGTGCCCGCCGTCATGCGTCTCGCGGGCCGCGCGAACTGGTGGACACCCACCCGCAAGGGCTCGCTCCCGGTCCTGAGCACGCCGCTCCCGCCGGCCGGGCATTCCGGCACTGCCCCCGCCCGGCTTCCCGGCACCGACATGAAGGAGAACACGCCACGATGACCCCCAGGCCGGCGCTGCCCGCGCCCGACCCCCAGCGTGTGGCGGAGCGACTGCTGCACACCTCCGCGCACCACTCCTTCGACCCTGCCGAGGACGTCGACTGGCGGACGCCACTCGTGGACGACGCCTGGTTCCTCCAGCCGGAGCGGGTGTCGTTGTACGGCACTCCTCTGTGGGAAGAGATGGACCACCACCAGCGCCTCGAACTCTCCCGCCAGGAACTGGCCCGCCTGTTGGACCTGGGCGCCTGGTTCGAGCAGTGCGTGATCCAGATGTTCGCGCGGTACGTCGCTCACCGGGGTCCGTCGGACAGCCGCTCCCGGTACGCACTGACCGAAATCGCCGATGAGACCCGCCACATGATGATGTTCGGCCGGCTCACGCGCACGCTCGGCTGCCGCCGATACAGGCCCACTCCTGCGGTGCGGCACCTGTTCCCGCTGGTCAGTCCCTTCTACGGGGAGATCGACACCTTCGCCCTCGCGCTGATCATCGAGGAGGTCCTGGACCGGATGCAGCGTGAGGCCATGCGGGACGAGCGCGTTCAGCCGCTGGTCCGGCAGGTCTTCCGGATCCACGTCATCGAGGAAGCCCGCCACGTCAGCTTCGCCCACACGGAGCTCCAGCACGCCCTCCGCGACGTGTCACCGGCCCGCCGTGCCGTGCACCGGGAGTTCGTCGCCGTGGCGGCCTGGCTGACCCTGAACTGCCTCCGGCATCCCGGCGTCTACCGCGAGGCCGGGCTCGATCCGGCGGTGGCGCGCCGTCAGGCCCGTGACAACCCCTACTACCGGGAGACCTTGCTGTGGGCAGGGGAGAAGCTCGTCGGTTTCCTGACCGAGGTGGGGATGATCGGCCCTGCGGAGCGGCTCTGGTGGCGCCGGGCCGGGGTGATGCGCTGACCGCTCCGCGCGGGGCCCTCCGTCACCAGGGGGTGCACCAGCGGCGGGCCGCGTACTCCACCAGCCGGTTCCGGGCCGGCTCGCCGATACCGAGAGCGACCCGCTTGAGGTGATCGGTGAGCCGGTACGGGCCGAGGAGATCGGCTGCACCGCCCAGGCGGGTCTTCGCTCCCACCACGTAGCAGGCCTTGGGGTGTTCGGCGGTGAGCGCGCGGTGGACGGCGCGGACGATCGGCTCGGGGCCCGGCAACTGTGCCGTGGCCCGCAGCGCTTCCTCGATGCCCCGGTAGATCTCCGCGTGCGGGGAGCGTCCCGACGCGGCGAGGTCCGCCAGGTCGTCGGCGGCCCGCTCCCAGATGGCGCTGGCGTACCCCGCCCCGTGGATCAGTACGACGCGGACACCGCTGGGCGCCGCCTCCATGCGCAGCGCGTGGTTGAGCGATCCCAGGGCCGCCTTGCCACCGCAGTACCAGCCCATCCCCGGAGCGGTCACCCGTCCGCCCAGCGAGGAGATGTTGACGATGCGACCCTCCCCGCGGCGGCGCATCGCGGGCAGGACCAGCCGGGCGAGGCGTGCCGGTCCCAGCACGTTGACCTCAAGGAGCCGGCGCGCGGCCTCGTCGTCGACGTCCTCGACGGCTCCCGCCAGCGGGATGCCGGCGTTGTTGACGAGTCCCCACGGTCCGCCGTCGGTCTGCCGGGCGATCCGGTCGACCGCCTCCTGGCAGGACCCGGGGTCGGCCACGTCGAGCAGCACCGTCCGCAGCGCCACACCGCGCTCCGATGCCAGCGCGTCCAGTTTCTCCGCCTTCTCGGCGCTGCGGGCGGTCGCGAAGACCTCGTAGCCGGCGCCGGCCAGCCGCAACGCGGTCGCCAGCCCGACGCCACTCGTCGCACCGGTGACCATCACACTGCGCGCCATGCGGAACTCCTCACGATGGATCGTCTGCGTCGAACGTCATCGTGCCGGAGCGGGGCGCGCGGGAACCGGTGGAAGCATGGTGCGTCAGAGTGACGGGGCGTCCTGACCTGTCCGGACCGGCGTCGCCGGGGGAACCCGACCTTCGTTCCCTCTCCTCGCGCGGCTCGCACGGCGCCCCGAACATGCCGGAACGCGGGCGTGACATAGGCGGTGTCATACGGGTTGTTCGAGTGCGTGACGTCGAAGATCCATGCGCGTTGAAGCGCCGAGAAGCAGATGAGCAGCCGATGAGCAGCAATCCCCCCGACGCACCGGCTCCCCCGCCGGCCGGCGGCCCTGGCGGGCCGGCCGTCTCCCGTGAGGAGTTCGACGCCCTCTTCGCGGCCCTCCGTACGTGGGGCCGCTGGTCGCCCGCCGACCGCGGGGCCTGGAACCGGGTGACCGCTGACCACGTACGGCGGGCCACCGCCCTGGTCCGGTCCGGGACCGTCGTCGCGATGGCGCGACCGTGGGACACCGCGCCCGCCCCGGACAACGACAAACCCGCCCTGCACTACATGTCCGCTCTCGGCGACGTCGAGGCTCCCGAGCCCTCCACGCACAAGGACTTCATCGGCGCGGACTACCACGGCAAAAGCGTCAGCCATCTGGACGCGCTGTGCCACATCGCCTATCGCGGGCAGCTCTACGACGGCGGTGCGGCACGGGACCTCGTCGGGGCCGGCGGCGCCCGCTTCGGCGGTGTCCCGGCGCTCGGCCCCCTGGTGACCAAGGGGGTGCTCCTCGACCTCCCCGCCGTTCTGGGGAACGACTGGCTGGAGCCGGGGCAGGCCGTCCGCGCGGCGGACGTCCTCGCCGCGGAGACCGCGCTCGGCGTGAGGATCGGCGAGGGCGACGCGGTGCTGCTGCGGGTCGGTCGTTTCCGTCGCCGCGAGGAGCTGGGCGCCTGGGATCTCGGCGCGGCGAGCGCGGGCCTCCACGTGGACGCCATGCCCTTGCTGGCCGAGCGCGGCATCGCCCTGCTCGGCAGCGACGGCGACAACGACGTACGGCCGTCACCGGTCGAGGGCGTGCACTCCCCGGTCCACACGCTCGCCATCGCCGCGATGGGCGTGCCGCTGCTGGACAACCTCGACCTCGAAGCGCTCTCCGGGGCGTGTGCCGGGACGGGCCGTTACGAGTTCCTCCTCCTCGTGGCCCCTCTGAACATCCCGGGCGGTACGGGGTCGCCCGTCAATCCGGTCGCGGTCATGTGACCACCGCAGAGCGAGCGTCACGGACAGTGCCGACAGGTCACGTGTCCGCTGTCGGCACGGCCATACCGGCACAAAGTTCTAAACTGAAACGGCAGTGCACTCGCCCCGGTGTGCGGCTGGTCGCGGCCGTACGCGCCCACGAGGGAAGTGATCCGGATGGGGCTCGTGGCAGAGGAGATCGGCCCCGCGCTCGCTCGTGAGCGGTTCCTTCGCGATGGGGCCGGTGGAGGGTGGCGTGCGAAGCCCGATCCTCGATTCGTGGCAGCGCAGCCGGGCGCTGGGCCTCTCGCCGGAAGGCACCGAGCTTCCCTACACCGATGACCTCGATCTGGACGGCCGCCTCGTCCGCGCGGCCGGGCCCGTACTGGACCCGCTGCAGTCCGTGTTCGCGGGCAGGAACATGAACGTGGCCCTGGCCGACGGGCGCGGAGCGGTGCTGCAGCGTCGTTTCGGCACAGCGTCCATGGTCAGGCGGCTGCCCCCGATCCAGACCGTCCCGGGCTTCGTGTTCGCCGAGAGGTTCGCGGGGACCAACGGCATCGGCCTGGCGCTCGCGGAGCGGCAGCTGATCAACGTCTTCGGCGCCGAGCACTTCGCCGAACGCGGCCAGGCAAACGCGTGTTCGGCGATCCCCGTCCGGGACCCGCTCAGCGGGCGCATCGAGGGAGTCCTCTGCCTCGGCTATCCGCACACCGACACGGACGCGGCCCTGAACCTCGTGATCCGCAAAGCGGCGGGCGCCATCGAGCGGCGGATGCTGGAGCAGAGTTCCGCGCGGGAACGCGGCCTGCTGCAGGCGTACCTCGACACCAGGGCCCATGTACCGGCCGGCGGCCCGGCCGGCGACGGGCAGCTGGGCGAGCTCGCCGCGAGCGGGCTGGACCGGCAGGACCGGATGATCCTTGAGGAGAAGGCCACCGAGCTGATCTCCTCGGCCCAGCGCGCCGCCGTCGAGGTGTCCCTCCCCGGCGGCCTGCGGGTCACCCTGCTGAGCCGCCCGGTGACCAGCTCCTCCGGGGTGGAGGGCGTCGCCATCGAGGCGGTCCTCGCCTCCCGGCCGCGGCGCCTGGCCGTCTCCGTCGGAGCCGACGCGGCACCCGGTCTCCTGGGGCAGCAGCCCTTCTTCCCCGCCGCCCGGACCTCTTCCCGGCGCCGTGCGCGCTGTGCCCCGCCCAGCCGCCGCTGCCGCCCCCACGCCCGGCACCATCGGCGGTGCGGCCGGCCGGCTGCTGCTGGTGGGCGAGCCAGGAGTGGGGAAGTACGCCGTGGCGGCCCGGCGGCGCCTGGAGCTGCTGTCGGAGGCCAGCACCCGCATCGGCACCACCCTCGACGTGAGCCGTACCGCCTTCGAACTCGCCGAGATGGCCGTTCCGCGCCTGGCCGACTACGTCACCATCGACCTTCCCGAGGCGGTCCTGCGCGGCGACGAGCCGACCGACCCCCGCAAGGACCTGCACCGCGCGGTGGTCCACGGAATCGAGGAGGACTGTCCCTTCTACCCCGCCGGTGAGCGGGTCGACCTTCAGCCGTCGACGCCCCAGCGGCGCTGTCTGACCAGCGTGCGGACCGTTCTGGAGCCCGATCTGAGAACTGCCGGGGGCTGGATCGGCCAGGATCCCGTGCGCGCCGAGAACCTCCTCGCCCACGACGTCCACTCCCTCATCGCCGTGCCGCTAGCTCGCCGCCCAGCAGCAGATCGGCAATCCCAGCGTCGGCATCGACTACCTGCTGCCCGCCTTCGTCGGCGCCCTGCTGGGTTCCACCGCCATCCGGCCCGGACGCGCCAACGCCCTGGGCACCCTGGTCGCCGTCACGATCCTCGCCATCGGCCTCGCCGGCATCGGCCAGCTCGGCGCACGGTTCTGGGTCACCCCGCTGTTCAACGGCAGCACCCTGCTCATCGCGGTCGGCCTGGCCGGCTACGCCGCCCGCCGGCAGCTGCGCCAACGCCGCACCGTATCCGCCCGAACGGCCCATGACACCGCGTGACCCGCGGCTGCCGCCCGGCCCACCGACCTTTCGTCCGCGAGGCGCGCCCGTGCCCGCGAAGCGCAGGACCACCCTGGCGGGCGCGGTCGCCCTGGCGGTGGCGGCCGCCGTCACCGCCGGCTGCGAGCGCGGTTCGTCGACCGGCGGCGGCGTGCCCCTTCCCGCGAAGCCGACGAAGGACGGCTGTCCCACCACCCTGGCCAGGGCCGAAGCCGTCGTTCGGCAGGCCGAGAGGACCGACACCGCGTGGAACGGCCCCACCAGTGGCCCCACGGCGGTCCGCGGCAAAAGCATCGCCTACGTCGCGCAGACCATGACCAACCCCGGCGTCGCGGGCACCGCCAAGGGCGTTCAGGACGCCGCGAAGGCCATCGGCTGGAACGTCCGGGTGATCGACGGCCAAGGCACCCCCGCCGGGATCCAGGCGGCGTTCAGCCAGGCCATCGCGCTGCGCCCCTCGGGCATCGTCATTGGCGGCTTCGACCCCCACCTGACGTCTCAGCAGGTGGCGAGGGCGAACGCGGAACACATTCCGCTCATCGGGTGGCACGCGGTCGACTCCCCCGGCCCGAGCGAGGATCCCGAGCTCTTCAGCAACATCACCACCAAGATCGAGGACGTCGCGAGGATCAGCGCGGACTGGGTCATCGCGCACTCTCGGGGCGACGCCGGGGTCGTGGTGTTCACCGACGCCTCGATCCCCTTCGCCAGGAACAAGTCCGAGCTCATCAAGAAGGAACTCGCCACCTGCTCCGGTGTGCGACTTCTGGCGGAGGAGAACATCCCGCTCTCCGACACCAGCAGCCGGACTCCCCAGGAGGTCTCCTCGCTCATCTCCCGCTTCCCGGACACGTGGACCCACTCCATCGCCATCAACGACGTGTATTTCGCCGACGTCGCCCCGGCCCTGCGCGCGGCACGCAGAAAGGGGGCCGCCGCGCCCTTCAACATCGGTGCGGGGGACGGCGATCCGTCAGCCTTTCAGCGCATCGACACCAGGCAGTTCCAGGCCGCCACCGTTCCCGAGGCACTCTCCGAGCAGGGCTGGCAGATCGTCGACGAATTCAACCGCGCCTTCTCCGGTGAGCCGGCCAGCGGATACGTCGCCCCCGTGCACATCGCCACGGCCGCCAACAGCGGCGGAGTCACGGCCGGGGACCCGTCCGGCTATCGCACGGCGTACCGGAAGATCTGGGGCAAGTAAAAGACAAAGGCAAGGAGCTTGCACACTCCTTGCCACTATCAAGATATAGCGCACCGGGGGGCTTGCGGCAAGACCCGGGTCGTGGCGCAGAATCGTCGGCCAAGGCCAGAACCTGCACAGATCAGTGATGCGCGAAGCATGTGCGCTCTTAGGCATATGAGTCTCGCTGGACGTCGAACCGCCGGTGGGACTCGCGGTGCGGTAGCGGGCGCACTCGGCGCGGAGACGCCACGGTGCGCGCCGCGCCGGACCGCGCGGAGGGGCTGGCCGAAGATCAATCTCTTGCATGGGGGAATTCATGATTGACGTGATCGTCGCCGGTGGTGGACCGACCGGCTTGATGCTGGCCAGTGAGTTGCGGCTGCACGGCCTGCGCGCGCTCGTGCTGGAGAAAGAGCCGGAGCCCACCAGGTATGCCCGCGCGCTCGGCCTGCACGCGCGCAGCGTCGAGGTGATGGACCAGCGCGGTCTGCTGGAGCGGTTCCTCGCGGTCGGCCGGCAGTTCAGGGTCGGCGGATTCTTCGCCGGCATCGACAAGCCGTGGCCGGACCAGCTGGACACCGCGCATGCGTACGTCCTGCATGTCCCGCAGACCACCACCGAGCGTCTGCTGACCGAGCACGCCACCGAACTCGGTGCCGAGATCCGGCGCGGCTGCGAAGTGGTCGGGCTGAGCCAGGACGAGGACGGGGCGACCGCCGAGCTGGCCGACGGCACGCAGCTGCGCTCGCGCTACCTCGTCGGGTGCGACGGCGGCCGCAGTACGGTGCGCAAGCTGCTCGGCGTCGGCTTCCCCGGCGAGCCCACCAGGGTCGACACGCTGCTGGGCGTGGTGGAGCTGACCGCGCCGCCGGAGACGGTGCACGCCGTGATGGCCGAAGTCCGCAAGACCCAACTGCGGTTCGGCGCCATGCCTCTGGGAGACGGGGTGTACCGCGTCGTCGCGCCCGCCGCAGGGGTGGCGGAGGACCGCACGGTCCCGCCGACCCTGGACGAGCTGAAGCAGCAGATGCGGACGGTCGCCGGCACCGACTTCGGCGTGCACTCGCCGCGCTGGCTCTCCCGGTTCGGCGACGCCACCCGGCAGGCCGAGCGCTACCGGACCGGCCGGGTGCTGCTGGCCGGCGACGCGGCGCACATCCACCCGCCGATCGGCGGGCAGGGCCTCAACCTCGGTATCCAGGACGCGTTCAACCTCGGCTGGAAACTGGCCGCCGAGGTGGCAGGCTGGGCGCCGGAGGGGCTGCTGGACAGCTACCACACCGAACGGCACCCGGTAGCCGCCGACGTGCTGGACAACGCCCGCGCGCAGATGGAGCTGATGTCCCTCGAGCCGGGCCCCCGGTCAGTGCGCCGGCTGGTGGCGGAACTGATGGACTTCGAGGACGTGAACCGGTACCTGATCGAGAAGATCATCGCGATCGGGGTGCGCTACGACTTCGGCGAGGGGCATGAACTGCTCGGCCGGCGGATGCGGGACGTGGGGCTGAAGCAGGGGCGCCTCTACGAGCTGATGCACGGCGGCCGCGGGCTGCTGCTCGACCAGACCGGCCGGCTGTCGGTGGCGGGCTGGGCGGATCGGGTCGACCACGTCGTCGACGCCAGCGAGGAACTGGACGTGCCTGCCGTGCTGCTGCGGCCGGACGGCCACGTGGCGTGGGTCGGTGAGGATCAGCGGGATCTGCTCGACCGGCTGCCGAAGTGGTTCGGCGCTGCCGTCAGCTGAGCACGCGGTGGTGGGTGCACATGGGCGGGCAGGCCCGGTCGTACACGGCAGGTGCGTTGGGCCGCCCGTGAGTCGTACGGAACGGCCCGCCCTGCCCGTGCACTTGACGCGCTTGCCGCCTACTGCGGTGCGCCGGCGCTGAGGGTGGTGTCCGGGACGCAGATGATCCGAGCGGATCCGGCCCGTGGCGCCGCGGTCGGATCGGTCAGATCACATCCCACGGTGCGGCTTCGTACACCCGCTTCAGCATCCCCACGGGTTCCGCATCCAGCGGGAACCGCACGTCGTCGATCAGCGCGACAGGGGAGATGCCGACGGAGTTGCAGACGAACGCCGCGTCGAAGCGCGAGACTTCGTCGAGCCGTACCGGCTGCTGCCGCCACGGCACGCCCGCCCGGTCCAGCTCCCGTCGCAGGACCAGCATGGTGATGCCGTCCAGCGCGGGGGCCGAGGGCCAGACCACCGTGTCGCCTTCGAGGAAGCCCACGTTGGTGATGGCGCCCTCGGCCACCGCGCCGTCGGGCTCCACCAGCAGCGCCTCGTCGAAGCCCTCCGCCTTCACCCGCCTCAGGTGGTACGCCTGCCCGAAGACGCCCACGTGCTTGAGGTGGGCGGCGGGCCGCACGTACGGGACGCTGCGCAGCCTCTGCGGGCCGGGGCCGGGCACTGCGGGGCGCAGGATCACCGTGGTGACGGTCCTGTCGCCCGGCTCCGGTGCGTATACATACACCCGCGCCGATACGTCGCGCACTCCCGTCTCGCCCAGGGCACGCCGGATCCGGTCACGGACCAGTCCGCCGTCCAGGCCCTCGCCGAAGAGTTCCTTGGTGGCCGTGTCCAGCCGGGTGAGGTGCAAGTCCAGCCCGCGCACCCGGCCGTCCCGGATCTGCATGGCGGTCATGTGCCCGTAGCCGCCCATCAGCGCGAGGAACAGCGGATCGGCATCGACGGCACGGCCGTCGACCTCGACGTACGGGGTGGAAAGATCGTTCATGCCCGCCACCGTACGCCGCGGGCCAGGGCGTCACCCACACCGCGGGCTCGTTCGGCGTGCGGCCCCACGCACGAACCCGGCCGCGTCGCGTGCCACCCGGTTGAGCCACACCGCCCCCCACTAAAGCAGCGCATTCGCCTTAACGTGATGCAAGTAATTTGCTTTAGGCTGCTTCCATGAGCCGAAAAGCGATGGTCCGCCCGGGGGGCCGCAGCGCACGGGTCCAGCAGGCGGTCCACACCGCCGTACGGGAACTCGAAGCCAAGGCGGGACGTCCGGCGCTGACGATTCCGCTGGTCGCGGCCCGGGCCGGCGTCACCCCCTCGACGATCTACCGCCGCTGGGGCGACCTGCAGGAACTGCTCTCCGACGTCGCCGTCGAGCACCTGCGGCCCGACGCTCCGCCGGAGGACCACGGACAGCTGCTGAAGGACCTGCGGAGCTGGGCCGAGCAGTTCCTGGAGGAAATGGCCTCTCCCACGGGGCGGGCGTACATCCGCGACGCCCTGCTGGGGGACCCCGACGGTGACAACGCGGGGCAGTGCTCGGCCTACGCGGCGGAGCAGGTCGGCATCATGCTCGCCCGCGCCGCGGACCGCGGCGAGGACGCCCCGGACGTCGAAACGCTGATCGACCGGGTCGTGGCACCGATGATGTACCGCATCCTGTTCCGCCCCGGCGACCTCACCGACGCGTACGCACACCGCCTCGTGCAGGAGGCCGTGGAGGGCTTCGGCGTGACCCGCTGAGCTGCCGCGAACACCGGGCGGCGTTTCGGTCGGCGGCGGGCGGGCCGTGGCGTGTCCGCCTTCACGAAGGCCGGACCTCAGCGGGCACGGCGGGCACCGGTTCGAGCCGGTAGGCGCCTCCATGGGCGACCACGCGACCGGCGGTCGGCGACGGGAAGTGCGTGCCGAGGGCGAGGGCGCCGGTGTCGGCGAGCCAGGCGAGCAACGTGCGGCGGGTCGCCTCGGCCTGCACGGGGTCGATGTCGACGCAGCTGCCGATTCCCGGATGCGCCAGTTGTACGGGGTGATGGACGGCGTCCCCGGTGATGAGGGCCGCCGCGCCCGCACTGCTCACACGAACGGCGATCTGACCGGGGGTGTGCCCCGGGGCGGGCACCAGGCGCAGCCCGTCGGCCACGTCGACCCCTTCGTCCGGTACGTCGACCAGTTCGAGCAGGCCCGCCTCCTCGATCGGCAGGACGGAATCGCGGAACATGCCGCGCCGCGCCTCATCCATGTCGTACGCGGCCCAGAAGTCGTACTCCGCCTTCGCCGTGAGGTAACGGGCGTTGGGGAACGTCGGCACCCACGCGCCGTCGACTTCCCGGGTGTTCCATCCGACGTGGTCGGTGTGCAGATGGGTGAGCACCACCAGGTCGACGTCCTCGGGGGTGAATCCGGCGTCCGCGAGGCGCGCGAGGTAGTCGGTGCGGAGGTTGTGCCACGCCGGGTTCGCCCTCGTCTTGCCGTTGCCGATCCCGGTGTCGACAAGGACGCGCAGTCCGTCCACGACCAGCGCGAAGCTGTGGCTGTCGAGGTGCAGGACGCCGTCCGGGCCGGCGAAGTCGGGCCGCAGCCAGTCCTGTTCGGTGACCACCTCCGCGGTGGCGGCCGGCAGCAGCCACGGCCCGGTCTGCGGCGGCAGGGGGATCTCGTCGATGCGGTGGACCGTGATGTCGCCGACGGTCCAGCGGGCGGTGGCGTCGTACGGGGCCGGCTCGATGAGCTCTGCGGTGCGCATGCGCGTACTTCCTTCGTCCGGAAAGGGCCGACAAACAGCAAACGCTATTGGTTCGCTTTAAGCGACCGTAGGCTCTATCGCCCAGCTAACGCAACCTGTTAGCTTTAAGGCGGCGGTGATCGTTCCGCCGCCCACCGTGAAGGAAGGCAGCACATGTCCGCCGCAGACCTCACTCCGCCCGAAGCCGCCCGCTGGGCCGCACGATCCGGGCTTTCGCTGGCACAGGATCGCCGCGCGGGAGTGGCAGCCACCGCCGATCACATCCATTCCGTCGTCTCGGTCCTGCGCGAGCTGGACTTCGGGGACACGCCGCCGTCCGCGGCGTACCGCGCCGGAGGGGAGCGACACGATGCAGCCGTATGAACTGACCGTGGCCGAAGCGGCCGGGGCCGTACGCACCCGGCAGGTTTCGCCGGTCGAACTGGTGGACTCGGTGCTGAAGCGCATCGAGCAGATCGAGCCACGCCTGCGGGCCTTCACCACGGTGACGGCGGACCGTGCGCGGAAGGCGGCGCGGCAGGCGGAGGCCGAGATCGCCGGTGCCATGCCCCGAGGGCCTCTGCACGGCATACCCGCCGGGCTGAAGGACCTCATCGATGTGGCCGGGATGGCCACCACGGCGAGCTCACGGGTGCGGACGGGGCACCGGGCGGAGACGGACAGCACCGTCGCCGCGCGACTCGCCGCCGCCGGCGCGGCGTTCGTGGGCAAGACCCACACACACGAATTCGCCTACGGCCTGACCACCCCGCAGACCGGCAACGCCTGGGACCCGGGCCGGGTGGCCGGCGGATCCAGCGGCGGTTCGGCCGTCGCCGTGGCCGCGGGAGCAGCCACCTTCGCCCTGGGGACCGACACCGGGGGATCGATCCGGGTGCCCGCCTCGCTGAACGGAGTCGTCGGACTGAAGCCGACGTACGGGCTGGTGCCGCGGTACGGCGTGACCTCGCTGGCCTGGTCACTCGACCATGTGGGCCCCCTCACCCGCACGGTGGAGGACGCGGCGCTGGTGCTGGCCGCCCTGGTCGGACACGACCCGCGCGACCCGGCGTCCGTCGCGGCTCCGGCCGTCGACTACCGGCCGGGCGCCGGCACGGATCTGACGGGGCTGCGGGTCGGGGTGCCGGGCAACTACTACTTCGACCGGGTGGACCCCGAGGTCGAGACCTTCGTTCGCCGGGCGATCGGCCGGCTGGAGGAGCTCGGCGCCCGGCTCGTCGAGGTCGAGATCCCGATGACGCGCTACATCCAGGCGACGCAGTGGGGCCTGATGGTGCCCGAGGCCTCCGCCTACCACGAGCGGACGCTGCGGGCGGTGCCCGACCTGTACGCGGCCGACGTCCGCGTCCTCCTGGAGGCGGGCGAGCTCATGACCGCGGGCGACTACCTTCGGGCCCAGCGCGCCCGCACCCTCATGCGGCAATCCTGGCTGGAGATGCTGGAAGCGGTCGACGTGATCGCCGCACCGACCGTGCCGCTCACCGCTGTGAAGGCCGACCAGTCCGCGGTGACCTGGGGCGACGGCAGCGTGGAAAGCGTCTCCGACGCGTACGTGCGGCTGTCGGCCCCGGCCAACATCACCGGCGTTCCCTCGCTGACCGTGCCGGTCGGCCGGGACTCGGCGGGCATGCCGATCGGCATGCAGCTCATGGGGAAGCCCTTCGGCGAAGCCACGGTACTGCGCGCGGGACACGCCTACGAACTGACGGGCACCGCCCGCGGCCTGGCCCCGGCCGCGTAGCGAACGCTCCAGTCCGAGCGTGCCCCTTCAGCGACTTAGCCGGGCGTTGAGCCGGGCGGCTTGGCGCGTCAGGTGGTCGCGCTCGGCGATGTTGGGGGCCTTGTGCGCCGCCTCGGCGTACAGCCGCGCCGCTGTCGCCAGGTCGCCGTCGCGCTCGTGGAGGTACGCCGCCACCGCGGCGTGGCGGGGCATGGGGTATCCCCTGCTCGAAGAGCTTGGGGAGGACTCGTCCAGCGGCGCAAGCGCCGCCAGGCCGGCGCGCGGTCCGTCGGCCTCGCCGACGGCCACCGCGCGGTTGAGCCGGACGACCGGGCTGTCCGTCAGGCGCGCGAGCTCGTCGTACCACTCGACGATCTGTACCCAGTCGGTCTCCTCGGCGGTGGGCGCGTCGACGTGGAGTGCCGCGATGGCGGCCTGGGCCTGGAACTCGCCCAGCCGGTCGCGGGCGAGGGCCGCCTGCAGGATCTGGCCGCCCTCGGCGATCGACTCGGTGTCCCATCGGCCGCGGTCCTGCTCGGCGAGCGGCACCAGGCTGCCGTCGGGCGCGGTCCGGGTGGCGCGCCGGGCGTGGTGGAGCAGCATGAGGGCGAGCAGTCCTGACCCACCGGACCCGACCGGCCTCCGCACCGCCAGGCCGAAGTCGTCGAGACCGTGGTGCGGGTCATCGCCATCCACGCCGAGGAACTCCGCCTGAGCGGCTACACCCACTTCGCACTGCGCGACGCCGACAGCGCGAACACGGGACTGTTCCACCGGTTCGGCCTCACCACCGACGACTACGCCCCCAAGCCGGCCTTCGACACCTTGCGCACGCTTGTCGACCGGTTCGGCGACTGAGGGTACGACCCTCGACATCCGCGACGCCTCGCGCGGCCAGGAAGTCGCGTACGGCATCCAACGCCTCGCGCCGCCGCGCCGCGTTCTCGCGCGGCACGAGAATCTCCCGGAGCTCGGGATGGCGCGCGCTCTCCACGGCGCACGCGTAACGCGCGAGGGAGCGCCGTCGCCCGTCTCCCACGGGCCGTCGCTCCACGAGGGAGGCGATCCCGGCCACCAGTTCATCGGCACTCCTCGGCACCGGCATCGTCTCCCCCGCCGTCCGGAGCTCCTCCTGGCCGAGCCTTGGACGTCCTCGGCGTCGGGGAAGAGGTACGCGGCCTCAGCCAAGGTCAGTAGATGTTCCATAGCGCTTGAAGGTCGCCGTGGCGCAGCGTGTCGAGACGGTTGCTGGAGCTGCTCCTCGGCTTCTGTGTCGCCGGCGTCGGCTCGCTTGATGAAGGATCCGAGTGTGTGCAGGTCGCGTATTCGCGTGAGTACCGTGAAACCGGGCCAGGCGCTCAGGTCGTAACCGTAGGCTCGGGTGAACTCGTTGAGCTCTTGTACTGATCGTCCGAACCGGGCGCCTTGGAAGGTGTTGGCCAGGTCGGGTTCCCGGGGCCCGTGTGCACCGTCGTCCACCGGGGAGGTTCGATGACCTTGTCCGCCTCCGGCATCCCGCCCGAGGACCCGGACTTCGCGCGCTACTTGCGAGGCCTTCCCGCGCCGCTGGTCGCAGTCGACGCGCTCGTACGGGATGAAAGCGGCCGGCTGCTGATCGTCGAGCCGACGTACAAGCCGGGCTGGGACATCGTCGGCGGCTTCGTGGAGCACGAGGGCCTGCTGACGGCGCTCGCCCGGGAGGCGGAGGAGGAGCTGGGGCTGCGGGGGCTGCGGATCGGCCGGCTGCTGGCCGTGGACGACCTGACCCCCTTTGCCGGATCCGGCAGGCCCGTCCTGGTGTTCCTCTTCGCCGCCCGCCTGGAGGAGCCCGTTCGGGCCGGTGGCCTGGTGTTGCAGCGAGCGGAGATCCGGGCGGCCGAGTTCGTGCCGGAGGAGACAGCGCTGGCACGGTTTCCGGAGCCGCTGCGGCTACGGGTTCTCGCTGCGCTGGAGGCCGAACGCGGTGCGCACACCGCCTACCTTCGCGACGGCCAACCCTTGCCCGCCTCGGGCCGGGACTATTACGCGACGCTGCCTTCGCCCATGGTGGCCGCCACCGCGCTGATCACCGATGAGCAGGGGCAGGTCCTGGTGCTGGAACACACCTACCAGCACAGCGACGGCAGCCCCTACGGGCTGCCGGGTGGCATGGTGCTGGCTCACGAGAGCGCGGCACAGGGCGCGGCGCGGGAGATCGACGAGGAGCTCGGCCTGGGTGAGGTGCCGGTCGGCCGGCTGCTGGCGGTCGACAGCGCGGGGACGAACATTCACGGCCGGGCCCTGGAAGTACAGGTCTTCGCTGTCGGTCCCCTCTCCCCGCAGCAGGTGGAGGGCATGCGGTTCACCGACGGGGAGGTGCGCGCTGTGCACTGGCTGATGCCCGAGGAGGCGCTGGTGCGGCTGCCCGAGCGGGCGGGGCTGCGGGTGATGGCCGGCTTGCGCGCGCTGGCGGCCGGAGGGGTCGCACATCTGGACCACGGTGTGGCGCAGATCGGCTCCCCGGTCGGTATCCCGGCCGCCCGCCGGGCGGAACTCGAAGCCCGCCCCGGGGGTGTGGCCCCGAGGGATCACATCGCGATGCGGCCCAAGAATGTGGCCACCGCGATGGTGCTCTTCACCGACCGCCGCGGGCGGGTGCTGATCGTCAAGCCCGTCCACCGGTCGGCCGCCCGATGGATCATGCCGGGCGGGGGCGTCGACAGCGACGCGGGAGAGAGTCCCCGTCAGGCGGCCGCCCGCGAGGTGCGTGAAGAGCTCGGACTGGACTGTGCGATCGGGCCGCTGCTGGCCATCGACTGGAGCAGCGCTCACCCAGCCCCGGCCGAAGTTGTCTACGCCTACGACGGCGGAGTGCTGGAGGAGGCTGACATCGCGGCGATCCGTCTGCCGCCGCACGAATGGGAACAGTGCCAGTTCATGGCGGCGGAGGAATTGCCAGGGGTACTGCTGGAGAGGCTTCTCCCGCGTGTGCAGACGTGTCTGGCAATCCGCGAAGCGCACGCGGGCGGAGTCGAGCTCATCAACGGACGGCCACTGGCCGAGGGAGCGGTCGCCATCATCCACCGGCGGGTCGACGGTGCACTGTTGCTGCACGAGCGCGATGAGCACGCCCCGGACTGGCCTGAGTACTGGTCTCTGCTCGGCTGCGGAGCGGAGCCCGGGGAGTTGTCGTACGAGGCGTTGCGCCGGGAGCTGTGGGAGGAGGCCCGCTTGCCGGTGCCCGGGGAGGCGGAGTTTGTCGAGCGGGTCTGGGACCGTGACGGCTCCCAGCAGCTCATCAGCATCTTCGCCATCCCCTACGACGGCCGCGTCGAGGATCTGCGCATTGGCGAGGGGCGTCAGCTGCGATTTGTCGACCCAGCCGATCTCGACGGGTACCGGACGCCGCCGTACTTGCGCGCCGCCCTGGACCGCTGGCTCACCGGCCGTCGCTCACCACACAGCCCGGCATGACGGTTGGGCGGCCCTGGAGCGCGGTGACACCCGCGTCGCCCTGGTCCTGCCCGTCGACCGGCCTCCCGCCCGTCTCGCCGAAAAGCCGGCCGGCTCTCACGGCGCCGAGCTCCGGTTCCTCAACGAGGTGGATCACACCGGCCCAGGTGGATCACACCGACCCAGGGGAACTTGCCGGTCGCATGGAACGCACGGATTCTCCAGCGGCCTGCGGGTACAGCAATCCGCGCCTGCTCCGGCAAGCGCGTGCTGTCGGGGTAGGGCGTTGCAGGCCCAGGGGAACGAGTATGTGAGCGAGCGCACAGGTCACCGGAGGCACCGCCTGCGGCTGCCTGGGCTGCCATGCTGCCCCCTCCGTGCTGATTGAGCGGCACGTGCCACCGCCCCCGCCCCACACCCTCCCATCCAGCACTGACACATCCGGCAGGAAGCCTCTCGTCCGCTCGCCAGCGTGGACGTCAGCAGCCATGACGTCCGCCTGCCGTCGGCCAGGCGAGCGGCCAGGCGAGCGGCCAGGCGAGCGGCCAGGCGAGCGGCCAGGCGGACGGGGTGCACCCGGCAGGGTCGAAGTTGGCCTGCCCGGTGCTGTCGCCAGGGAGATCGGTATCGGCGCGAACCGGACGGTGTCCTTGTATAGCTGCGCAACACCCCGGCGGCGGGCCGTTCCGCCTCGTGCAAGAACAGGTCGCCGAACACGGTCGGGCTCCGAGACCGCAGCCCGGCAACCGGCATTCCCGCCGCGGCACCGACGCTGGCACAGCCTTGGTGCGCACTTCCTCAGGGCATTCGCGGCCGGCGGTGCGCCACGGGTCCTCGCCCAACCGCCAGCCGAAGCCACAGGGCCGCCATGTGGTGCGCGACCAGGAGCAGTCCTCGCGCTGCTCGTCCAGGACTACGGCGTAGGGACGGCTGCCGCCTTCTGGCCGCCGACCGCCTTCGGCGATGGCGCCTGCGTGGAGTGCGGGCATCGGGTGGCCTGTCTGGTTCGGTTCGTTGGCGGTGTTCGGTTGGTGATCAGTAGGTTGGTGTCAGTGAAGTTTTGGTGGGGAAAGGGTGGGGCTGTGGTGAGAGGTAAGGCAGGACGGCTGGCCGTACTGGGTGCGGTGGGGGCGACGCTGACGCTGACCGCTTGCGAAAGCGGGGCCCAGAGCGCGGATGCGGATAAGGCGCGCGCGAACGCTGAGCTGCTGTCGCGGTCCCTTCAGCTGTTCAAGGATGCGCCGTCGGTCCAGGTCTCGACCAAGGCCGCGGTGGCCATGGGAGGGCGTGTCGAGATCTCCGTGGACCGCGAAAACAACTGCCGTGTCGTTGCCCAGAACGAGCTCTTCCGTGTCCTTGTCGACCACGGCGGTCGTACCTGGATGAGCTGGAGTGACACCTACCTGGACGCGGGTGCCAGCCCGGAGGGTGCGCAGCTGTACAAGGAGTTGCACGGCAAATGGCTGGAGCTGAGCCATGACGGCAAGATCCGCAAAAGCATGGTTGAGACGTGTGCCCTGGCTGCCGTGCACGAAATCGCCGACAAAATGACGGCACCGGGCAAGGGGGCGTTCCGCGACGCCGAGGTCACTGAGCAGGGTGAGCGTCTCATCCCTCTTCGCCAGGGCGAACGGGGCAACTCGGTGACGGTCTACGCCAAGGCCGACGGGAAGCCCTACGCCCGCAAGATAGTGGTGGACATGCCCACGGTCGCCCCTGAACCGGTCGACTTCCAGTTCCACGCTTACGGCGAGCCGGCCTCAGTCAAGCCGCCGAAGGCCACGGAGACCGTGCACTCGGCGCGCATCGAAGCCCTGGCAGAGAGGAACCTCGCGGCCGGCCTGTCTCACAGCTGAACCGATCCTTCGACGGCTGGGCCGGCTTCTCGGGGCAAGGGGCAGTGCGGCGTTCCGCTGCCCAGTCCTGCGCCCCTGCACGCGAAGGCGGGTGCAGCCGGGTGTGCTGCTCACCGCTCGAGCGGTTGATCCGGGGAGTCAAGCCAGACATGCTGACATACGGGTCCCAAGTGAATTACCTCGTTGGCGCAGGTGCGGGTCCGTTACCCGCGCCGCCGGGCCACATCCGCCCGGCCACCGCGCCCTTCATCCACTCCTGCACCGCGAGCCGGTCCGTCCATTCGGCCTGAAGGTCCACAGTCGGCGGCGCCGCCCACGTGAGCGCGGAGCAGCGATCGGGCTCACGGTTGGACGGCGTGCCGTCCCACTCCTTGGTGTGGAAGTACCAGCCGATCACGGGCGGGCCGTCGTCGTAGACCTTGTTGAGCACGTACGTCGCGTTCAGCCCCCGGACCCGGACTCCGATCTCTTCCTCGGCCTCACTGGCGGCGGCCTCCGCCATCAGCTCGCCTGGATCGACGACACGGCACCGCACGGACCTGTCCACCCTGACCCCGGACGACCTGAACGACTACCGCGAGCGCCTCACCGTGGTCTATCCCCGGTCCTCCGACCGCCGGACACTCGCCCGCGGCGTCGTCCGCATTCTCTGGCGCTGGCGGTCCCACCTCGATGAACACGCACTGTCCTTCGACCCGCACCACCTTCAAGGGTGGGCGAGTCAAAGGCAGTCCGCCACTGCGAGAACGCCACTGACCGGCTCCCCGAGGAAGCCGTGGGGCCCCTCTTGGGTTGGGCCGTGAAGTTCATCGACGAGTTCGCTCCCGACGTCCTGGCCGCTGACGGCCACTGGCGGGCCACCCGCACCGACATCTTCCGGCAGCCGGACGACATCGCGGACATCGGGCTCCACGTCCGCGCACTTATGGACACCTCGCCCGCACTCTGCGATGCGACCGAACCAGCGTTGACCGGCACGTCGACGTCCTGGCCGCGACCGCCGAGATCGTCGGCATCGGCACCGACAGCGACAGGCTCATCGCCAGGAACGCGAAGCTCCGCCGCCGCAACCAAGAGCTGGCCTCCGAGCTGGCCCTCGCAACGGCCCAACTCCAACCCCCCGCCCTGACCAACGAACGACTTCGAGAGGCTCTGGAGAGCGCTTCCAAGATCACGAGCATCCACGGCAAGAGGCCCCATCGCTGAGCCAATGACTCTGACGAGAGGTGATGGGAAACGGCCTCGCTGTCGGAGTCGGGTCGGCCCGCGAGGAGGATCGGGCCGGATTTTGGCGGTAGCGGGCTGAGGGCTGCGTTCGGTGCAGGCGTCCGTGCGTTCGCCTAACAGTGGTTTTGCCGGAAGGGACCGAAGCGGTCCCGTACTGTCCCGTGAAGCCGTGGCGAGCTGTTGGTGCTGGTGCTCTCGCGCTTGGCGGTCAGGATGGCTGGACTTGGTCGAAGAGGGCGAGGGCTTCGGCGGGGTCCGGGCTCACGAGGCGTTCCAGACCGGCCGTCGTGATCTTCGCCCACCTGCCGGCCCGCGCCCACATCTGTTCCTCGAAGGCGCGGACGGCCTCGTCCAGATCCCCAGGGCCGGTGGCGATGGACTCGGCGAGTTCGGCGCCTTCCAGCATCGCGAGGTTCGCGCCCGCCCCCAATGGGGGCATCAGGTGGGCGGCGTCGCCCAGTAGCGTCACCCCGGGGACGTGGGTCCAGGTGTGGGACACGGGCAGGACGTAGAGGGGGCGGTGGACGAAAGCGGTGCCGTGGCGGAGGAGCTCGAGGACGGGAGCGGCCCAGCCGTCGAACAGAGCCAGCAGGCTTGATCGCACGGCCTCGACGTCGGCCAGATCCAGGTTCGTGTGCCAGTCCAGCGGCGCGCGGAACTGCGCGTACACCTTGACGTGGCCGCCGCTGTTGCGCTGGGCGACGAGAGCTCGGTTCACGCCGTACACAGCCACGGAACCGTCGCCGATCAACCGGGCGAGGTCAGGGTGGCGGGTGTCGACGTCGTCGAGGGAGGTCTCGACATAGGTGACGCCGGTGTAGTGCGGTGTCGCCGACGAGACCGCCGGGCGGATCCGGGACCAGGCGCCGTCCGCGCCGACCACGAGGTCGAACGTCTCCTGCCGCCCGTCCGCGAAGTGGACCAGTACGCCATCCCGGGTCCCCGGCACCACCTGCGTCACGCCCCGACCCCACTGGACGTCGAGAGGGCCGAGCAGCAGGTCACGGAGTTGCCCGCGGTCGATCTCGGGATTGGCCCGGTCATCCGGCCGGGGTTGCCAGTCGCGCAGGACGGTCCCGGCCGTGTCCAGGATGCGCATGGCCTGCCCTTCGGGACGGGACAGCGCCTGGAACTCCGCCAGCAGCCCCGCCTTGTCCAGAGCAAGCTGGCCCAGCCCTTCCTGCAGGTCCAGCGTGCCGCCCGGGGGGCGGGTGTCGGGGGCGGGATCGCGTTCGAGGACGGTGACGGGGTGGTCATGGCGGTGCAGGACGCGGGCGAAGGTAAGGCCGGCAGGACCGCTCCCGACCACTGCGATGCGGTGTCTCATATCGATACACTGTATTGCTCGATACGGTGCATCACAACGGTACGGTGTCAGCATGACTGTGTGGGACCGGCCGGAGCCGCCGACTCGCCCCTTGCCGCTCGACCGCGAGCGGATCGTCGCCGCCGCCATCGCGCTGGCCGACGAGGGCGGGCTGGAGGCAGTGTCGTTGCGCAAGGTCGCGGCCCGCCTAGACGCCGGTCCGATGCGGCTGTACAGATACATCTCCACCAAGGAGGAGCTGTTCGACCTCATGGTGGACGAGGTCCAGGCCGAGATTCTCCCCGAGGAGCAGCCCGGTGACTGGCGGGAGGCGCTGCGCGCCCTCGCCCATCGCACCAGGCAGGCCGCTCTCCGTCACGAATGGCTGGCCGACCTGCTCGGCGGCCGCCCGGCCCTGGGCCCGAACGGCCTCGCCGTGACCGAGGCCACGCTGGCCGCCCTCGACGGCCTCACCGATGTCGACACCGTCATGCGCGCCGTGGAGACTGTCAGCGCCTACTTCATTGGCGCGATCAGGCGCGAGATCGCAAACCTGCGGGCCGAGCGCGCCACGGGCCTGTCCAAGCACGACTGGCAGCGCGCCCACGGCCCGCATGTGACGAGCATGTTGGCCACGGGCCGCTTCCCGGCGCTGACCAAGGCCGTGTACGACGGCACGGACGTGGACGCCGAGACATCCTTCGCGACCGGCCTGGACTGGGTCCTCGACGCCGTGGCCGCCAAACTCACCCGGCCGCGGGCGTGACGCTCAGCTCTTGCCGAACCCCGCCAACCGCACCAGGGCCGCCGTCACCGAACCGTCGTCAACCCCGCCGGGCTACCGCCAAAATCCGGCCCGATCCGCCTCGCGGGCCGGTCGGGAAAGCGGTCAATGGTCAGTGAGGAAGGCACCGAGGTCCTGCCCGTCGCCCGTACGAAGACAAAGGCGGTGTTCATGGGCGTACGAGGCGGACGCGTACCTGCGCTCCGGCGAGTACGATCAGGCCGCGGCCGCCGCCACCCAGGCGCTCACCATGGCGAATCGCGTCGGCGCCCAGCGCTGTGTCGAGCTGGTCCACGGGCTCGTGGCCGGTCTTGGCACAGCGACTCGGCTGATGGCCAAGTCTGTCCGGACTGCCATACGCAGCGCCGATCTCCTCGCCTCGGTACGTGCGGCAGCAGCCGTCGCCGGCGCTGTCGCCGCCCTCCTCTATGCGCGGGTGCCCTGCACGTCCGCAACTCATACATGAGTGCCGAGGACGGAGGCGCTGACAGCGCCCCCGTGCTGCCGTGCCGCAGCCACGGCTGAAAGGGCTGCCGCAGGCTTCGGACTCGGCGCCGCCGCACTCGGCATCGGTCGGTGATCCGCGTCTCGCGGAACAGGAGCTGGCCGAGCAGGAGCGGCCCGTTCGCGCCGAAGCTGTCGAAGCCGACTCCCCGGCAGCTGAAGGACGCGGAATCCTGTGCCGGGGTGAGGGACAGGCACGCGACCACGTGTGACAGGTGCCGGCGCGGGCCGCGCCCGGCGCGAGGTCGGGCTCGATCCGCTCGGTGATCCGGAGGCACTCCCGCGGAAATGGCCTCCCCGGCAGTCATCGGCATCCCCGCGGTCCGGCCGCCGGAGTCAGCCCGCCCTGCCTGTACGGATCGAGCAGTTGGCGTCCGGGGGGCGCCCCTCGGGCCAGGCGAGCCGGTCGAAGGCGGCCGTTTTGGTGGCGGGGTCGAGGTGCACGATGGGTACGGCCTTGTTGTACGGATTGCCGTACTGGTCGAGGCAGATCCACCCGCTGGCACCGTTGACGCGGTTGGCTCCGTGGAGCCGGAGCCAGCTGTTGGTCACCTCGGCGAGGGTGGGCAGGGACACGCTGCCGACGGTGTCGTTGCGGATGCCCGTGATGGCGGTGGTGAGGGAGTCGTAGGTGATGATGGTGCGCGAGTCCAAGAGCGAGGTCGGGCCGATCCCGGTGGCCGAGGTGTTGCCGAACTTCTTCGCGAGGGAGGCGAGTTCCTTGAACGAGGCCTTGGATCCGCCCGGTGTCTCCGGCCCGTCAGCGGCCCAGGCGTCCGGATGGGCGAGTCCGGCGTAGCGCACGGTGATCCCGGCGCCGGCGGTCAGCGCGCCCCACTTGTCCTTGAACTGGCTGTCCACGGTAAGGGTGGAGGCGTGAGAGCCGCTGATGACGGTGTAGTGCTTGGTGCAGTTGCGCTTGCCCAGTTCGACGAGGAACTGGCGCAACTGGACGGGCCGGCCCACGAAGTAGATGTTCTTGGCATCGGAGGAGCAGATGTCCGGCACCATCCGGTGGAAGTCGTTGGAGAGGTTGCCCTCGTCGTTGAAGTCGGGAGGTGACCGGAAGGTCTCGGGGGCGTTCGGTGCTCCCTCGGCGAGCTTCTCGAAGGTCTGGCGCAGGGTCGCGAGGTAATTGTCGTCCTCGCGAATGTCCTCGACCACCATGGTCTCGGCGGGCTTGATATCCGATCCGAAGGAGACGAGGGCCGCGGCCTGGTCCGAATTGCTGGGCGCGACCCGGGCCAGACCGGGATAGTCACGTGGGCGGTCGGCGGTGTTCATGATGTCGTCGGCGGTCATGGCCGCGGCGACGACGGGAATGCCCTTGTCCTTGGTGAGGAAGGAAATGGCCTGCTGGGTCTCCTTGAGGCTGATGTTGATGCCCGCCACCGCCCGCAGGTTCTCGGACTTCGAGACCGCGGCGTCGGCGAGCTGCCTGGCGACCGGCTCCCAGAAAACGTAATTGCGTCCGGGATTGGCAAGGAGCAGCCGGATGGGCGGCCGCTGCCCGTTGCTCTCGTGGTTGGCGCGGTACTGGGCGAGATAGGCGCCCTGGACCTGCTCGGTGAATTCCCGCTGTTCGGCCTGGTTGTCCGAGATCATCGGGATCATCAGGGCTACGGTGACGGGCGACTTGCCGGCCACACTGTCGTTCTCGGTCTTGATCCGCCTGGAGACCTGGTCCAGGGGGCCGGCGTAGGAGAACCTGCCGTCGGTGACCCCCGTGCATTCTCCCTTGGTGCCCCGCTTCTCGACACCGTCGGAGCATGACGGCTCGTCGATGATCAGCAGTATGACGAGGAGGTAGATGCCGAGTCCCAGGAGCACGACGAGGGCGCCGGTGGCCAGGGCACGGTAGAGCCTTCCTTCGGGCCAGACCTTCATGAGCCGGACTCTCCGTAGGTGGGCAGGGACGGCGCCTGGGCCCAGTCGTGCAGCTCCTGGGGCCATTCCCGGTGGGCGCGGTAGAGGATCTGCTGAGCCAGGGGACCGCTGTGCTGGGCCAGGGTGAGCAATTGCAGGCCGATGCTGTCGATCGTGGCGGCCTCGGGGATCGCGAGTGGCCGGGACAGCTGCCACAGCTGGTTCACGAGGAGGCCGACCGCTTGGTGGACGGGATCCTGGGCGGATGCGCAGCCGGGACATGGGGCGCTTCCAGGAGGCGCTGCCGGCAGCGTGGGCGGTGGATGCGGCGCGGCGCAGACGAGGTTCACCGCAGTGAGCCATGCCGGGGCGTCCTGTTCCGTGAACCGTTGATGCAGGGCGCGTACGACCAGGTCCCTCTCGCCAAGGGCGAGGGAGTGGTGCAGGTACCGGCTGTCGGGAGGGCCGGCCGTGCCGCCCCGGTCGTCCGGGGCGTAGAGGGCCCTCAGCTGCAGGTGGATGTTCTTCCACGGTTCGGCACGGGCGACCCGGCCCGTGCGACTGCGCAGCTCGTGCAGCAGCAGGCGCCGTAGGACGGGGTTGCCGACGAACGGCCCGTCGATGCCGGGCCAGGGCAGCCGGCTCCACTGGTTCTCGCGCAGGTGGGCGCTGGTCTCCTGGACGGGTACGCCACCGGGATCCCGCGGCGGGTAGTAGGCGCTGAGCCGGTGCGCGGCCGTATCGTCGAGGGCCGGCGCGAAATAGACGAGCCGGTCGCGGGAGACCGCGTCGGGGGCCAGCCATTCCAGGAGCGCCGTGGTCACCGTGTGTCCGGGGTGGGCAGGGGCCGGGAGGTCGAGCAGGGTGGCGAGAGAGGAGTCGTCCCGCAGGCGGACGCGGGGCGTGACGGCGCCGACGAGAGCGTGGGCGATGCCTGCCCGGCCGCCGCTGAGCCGCAGGATCAACCGAGCCGTACCGAGCGGTGGGTGGTCCCTTCCGAACATGGCCTTGACGTCGTCGGAATCCAGCCGCGTGAGCGGCAGGCCGACCGTCCACTGGGATGCCGTATCCGGGCGGTTCTCCCGCCAGAGGGAGTCGGTCCCCCTCCGTGCCGCGGGTATGATCCCGCCGCTCGCCGGGGCCTCCTCCAACGCGGTGGCGATGACGGCCGGCCGCATCTTCCGGCGGGGACCGGTCTCCTCGTGCCACGCCCGCACCAACTCGTCCAGGAACACCTGGCCGAGAGGGCTGTGGACGTTGTCCAGGAGGAGCAGCGGGCGCGGCACACCGTTGGCCGTCCGGAGGAAACCGTAGTGTTCCGCGATGTCGGCGAGCAGGGCCGCGATCAGGTGCCGCTCGGCGAGCCGGCGGTCCTCGGCGTCTCCGCGGAACCTCAGAGCCAGTTCGGTCAGCTGATCGTGGGCCCCGCCCTGGTTGGTCACGTGCCGGGCGGCCCACCATGCCAAGCCGCCCTGGTGCGCACGGGCGCTGAACAGCTCGGCGGCGACGATCCGCAGCAGCGCCTGCACCATCTCGCCCACCGCCGAGGGCAGACCCGTCAGCGGGACGGCTGCCTGAACCACCTCTTTCACCCAGGCAGCGGCCTTGTCCTTGCGCGCTTGCTGGTCCGGCTGACTCGCCCGGAGCAGTTCCGCGAGCCGGCGTGTGGCCGCCGTCAGCTCCGCGGGCCGCACGGCCTGCCCGGCGTCCTCGCCGCCCCCGGCCTCCCAGCTGCTGACCGCGAGAAGCCCCTGTGTCAGTCGTGGGAAGGACATCTGCCTGTCGAAGTGCGCGGGTTTCCTGCTCAACCGGTCGTTGAGGTAGAAGAGCAGGTCGGACGTGCGGGAGGCGTTGGCCGTACGGTCCTGGGCCAGGGCGGCCAGCCCCGGCTGCCCGAAATCACTCGCGGCGAGGTCGGCGTGTGCCTGCGGGATACGCTGCGCGTACTGCTCCGAAAGCGCCGCCAGGACGGCGCTCTTGCCCGTACCGCGTCCGCCGCCGCAGACCACCAGCCGCGGATGGCTCCGGCGTGGCGGATGGATGCGTCCCCGGCCGTCGGGCCTGATCCCGACCAGCGAAGGCACCACTGCCTCGAATAAATCCGCCCGCCCGTACAGTCTCGGCATCGATCCCCCCAGTCACCCGGACCGACACTGCGTAGCCGGGTTGGAAGGAGGATAGAAGTCACAACCGACCCGCGCATGCCATACGGCGTTTGCCGTACCTCCGGGTTATCCGTTCGTGACCGTAGGTGTCACAGGAGAGGTCGGTTCACGACCGTTTGACGGCCGGCGGCACGGGGAGAGCGCGCCGGGTGCCCGGCTGCCGGCCGCCCCGGTCGGCTCAACCCGCGTACTCCCTGACCACTCGACGGGCCAGCGCGGCCTCGGCGGGGGCCAGTTCCGCGGCCGTCGCCGCCACGCGGCGATCGCCGTACGTGATCTTCACCGGATACGGGTCTCCCGCGAGCAGGCAGTGGCGGCGCAGGTGGGTCGGCGGGTGCGTGCTGTCCACGCTGTGGCCGCGGCGTGCGCCGGCCCGGCGCAGCCGCTCCACCTCTCGTTCCGGCACGGCGTCGGCGTGGGCGGCCACTCGCTCCCACAGCTCCCGCTCCGCCTGCTCCCGTACCTCGCGCCCGCCCCGGCCACCCCTCATCGAGGCGGCTGCCGAGACGCGCCTCAGCTCCGATTGGACCGTACGGGCGAGGAGCAGCCGGTCCATCAGGCCGACGGCTGCCTCCGTTGACCCGACCACGGCGGCATCGGCGTCGGCCAGGTACTCGGCCCGCTGCGAAGAGCGCAGGGACAGATGGTCCAGCAGCAGGAGCAGCCCCTGGACCGCCCGGCGGGGCAGAAAGGTCACGCCGTTCACGAACCAGTCCACCGGCCCTCGCGCGGGGGTCGGCGCCAGCGCGTAGTGCCAGGTCGACAGCGAGCGCAGCGCCTCGCCGGTGATGGCACCGTACCGGATGTCCCCGTGGGCGAAGTGCCCGAGTTCGTGCCCCAGGAGCGCCACTCTTTCCTGTGGCGACAGGACGCGCCAGATCCCCAGGCCGAGCGTCAGCACCCGCCGCCGGCGAAAGCCGTACGTCGTCACTGACGCGTTGAAGTCCTCATCGACCAGCACCGCGTGCACCCCGGCCGTCCCGACACCGGCCGCGACCTCGTCGATCAGGCCGAACAGCCCCGGCGCGTCGGCCCGGTACAGCACCGGGGTGTTCTTCCGCAGCCGTGCCGGCCGCGGGAACAGAACCGCGGCCATCACCAGCGCTACGACACCGATCAGGGGTTGCACCACGGTGCTCCACCCGAGCACGACCAGCAGCACCCCGGCGACCGTCAGGGCCACGGTCATCCCGTGCACCAGCAGCGCCAGAGCAACCGCCGCGACCGTCGCCGCGTCCCGCCGCGGCCGGCCAAGGCCGCCCCGCCGGCCCATCTCGTCCGCCAACTGCTCCCCGTACCGCCGCGCGAGAGCCCGCCGCACGGCCGCGACCCGTCCGGGCCGCGGGTCGACGGGGTTGGGGTCCACATTCCAGTCGCACGACCCGCACCAGTCGACGTACCGTTCGTCGACGGGTATCGCGCTGCCGCACTCCGGGCAGGCGCGAGCGGCCTCTCTTCGCTCCGCATGGTCTGTACGCACATCACTTGCCTGTTCCATGGGCCCCTCCCCACGCGGCCGATCTGGCCCGCGACTCGGGCAGGATAGACGGCTGGTGGATCACCCTGGACACAGACCCGTACAGGGGGTGCGACGACGCGCAGGCCGCTCAGCAGGAAGCCGGGCCGGGTCGGCCCGGGTCACGCTCGGCCGCGTTGAGCAGGACCTCGGCGGCCTCGGCGCGCCGGTACAGAACCTGGCGGCCGGCCCGGGCGGCGGCGACCAGTCCCGCGGCGCGCAGCGCGCCGAGGTGCTGGGAGACGCCCCCCGCCGTGATCCCGGTCCGGCGGGCCAGCTCCGCGGTGGCCGCCGGGGCGTCCAGCTCGGTCAGCAGCCGGGCCCGGGAGCGCCCCAGCACCGCCGCCAGCGCCTGTGCGGGCTCGCGTTCGCGCCGCTCCCAGAGGGTGGCCACCCCGCGCGGCGGGTAGCGCAGGGTCGGCTGGCGGTGGGGGACCGTCACCGAGAACAGCCGCGGCCAGACGAATGCCGAGGGGATCAGCAGCAGTCCGCGCCCGCCCAGCCGGCGCCCGCCGCCCCCGTAGCGGTGCTCGACCGAGAGTCGCCCACCGGACCAACTCACCCGAGGGTCCAGGTCGGTGGAGAGCTGCTGGATGCCGCCCTGGGCGAGCAGCCGGGCCCGGTGGAGAACATCCGCCTCCAGCAAGGCGCGCAGGCGCGGCCAGTGGGGCGCCAGCGCGAGCTCCCAGTACGCCGCCACGGTGTCGCCAGCTGGGCCAGTTCGGCCTCCGGGTCCTGGCGCAGCGCCTCGACCCGCTCGGTGCGCGGCGCCCGTGGCCCGTCCAGCTCGGCCCGGACCTGCTCGGGCGGAGTGGCGCGCAGCGCCGCCAGCTCCACCCCGAGATCCGGCACCGAGGAGGTCGGCGGTGGTGCCACGAAGACCGGGATCGTCAACGGCCCCTCCGGCACCAGGTCTGCGAGCAGCCGCCAGTCCAGCCGGGCGGCTGCCAGCCGGGGGCGGACCGCCGCCAGCCATGGCCGGTGCAGCGGATGCTCGTCCGGCCGCCGCAGCACCCGGACGCCGGCCACCACCTCCCAGAGCGGGGAGACGGCGAACCGGGTGTGGGCCAGGTCGCGGGCGGCGAACTCCAACTCCAGCACGGGGCAGGCTCTCTTCGGTGGGTGGCGGGCGGGGCCCGTCAATTGAGCTCAGCCCAAATCCATGGCCGGGGGTCGGCGGCCGCGGCCAGGCTTGTGCGCCATGACCACCGACCTACGGGCCAGCCTGCCCGCCCTCACTGCCTCCCCCGATTCGGATTTCCGGCTGCTCCTCGCCGCCGCCGCTGTCAGCAAGCTCGGCACCGCGGTCAGCTCGCTCGCGCTGCCCCTGGTCGCGGCGCTCGCGCTGCACTGCTCGGCCGGCCAGGTGGGTCTGCTGGCGATGCTGAGCACGGCCGCCTTCCTGCTGATCGGGCTGCCGGCCGGCGCCTGGGTGGACCGGCTGCCGAAGCGGCCGGTGATGACAGCCGCCGACCTGGCCCGGGCCGTGCTCTTCGGCTCGGTCCCGGCGGCCTGGCTGCTCGGCTGCCTGACCTTCACCCAACTCGCCCTGGTGGCGCTGCTCACGGGGGCGGCGACCGTCTTCTTCGACGTGGCCGCGCTGAGCAACCTGCCGGCGGTGGTGGGCCGGGCCGGCCTCACCCGGGCCAACGCGCGCCTGGTCACGGTGGACGCGGTCGCCCAGGTCGGCGGGCGCCGGGCGGGCGGCTTCCTGGTGGCGCTGGTGTCGGCGCCCGTGGCGGTGCTGCTGGACGCGGTCAGCTACCTGGGCTCGGCCGCACTGCTGCTACGGATCCGCCGTCCGGAGCCGGTGGTCTCCCCCAAGCCGGCCGACGGTACAGGGCGGGGGTTGGCGGGCGAGGTGCGGGACGGGCTGCGCTTCGTGCTGGGCAACCCGCTGCTACGCCCGATCGCGCTGGCCGGCGCCTGCACCAACCTGTCCATCCAGCTCTGCCAGACCGTGCTCCCGGTGCTCTTCGCCCGCACCCTGCACCTGCCCGCCGACGTGCTCGGCCTCTTCTTCGCGCTCGGCGGGGTGGGCGTCTTCCTCGGCTCGTTGCTCGCCCGCCCGCTGGCCCGCCGACTCGGCGCGGGTCGGGTGCTCTGGCTGATGGGCCTGGCGGTCGCGCCACTCGGCGTCCTGGTGGCACTGGCCGACCGTGGCCCGCTGCTCTGGTGCGCCGCCGGGGCCTGGCTGCTGATCACGCTCAAGGTCGGCATCGACAATGTGATCCAGGTGAGCTTTCGTCAGCATGCCACCCCCGACCACCTGCTCGGCCGGATGAACGCCACCATGCGCTTCCTGCTCACCGGCGCGCTCACCCTCGGCGCCGCCCTGGCCGGCCTGCTGGCCACCGTCGTGTCCCTCCGCGCCGCCCTCTGGGCCGGTGCGCTGGGCCTGGCCCTGGTCTGGGTCCCGATCTACCACTCACCGCTGCGCGGCATGCGCGACCTGCCGGGGCCGGCGGACGGACGCCGGATCCGGATGCGGTGAGTTCCCGCCGCGGGCATGCGAGGGGGCTTTCGGCCGCTCCTCGGCCGGCGTCGGCCCGTTCCCGGCTACGGCCGTCCGGCTGACATATCGGTCGGTATGCGGTGGCCGCCGACGTGCGGCCCGATGCTGGAAGCATGGGCGCCGAACGTGACGGAGGCGCTGGCCGCGGCTCCGCGAACGCGGCGCAGCGTGCGGTCCGTACCACTCTCGCCGCGTGTGCCGGGTTCTTCGTGTGCCTGTACGGGCTGGACCGGCCCGTCGCCGCGACGTACGCCCTGTTCGCGGTGGTGTCGATGGCGGCTCTTGCTCACATCCCCGGCACCGGGCGTCAGCGGGCGGCTGCACTGGTCAAGGGGGCGCCTGTGGTCTGGGTGCTGGTGACGGCCGGCACCTACCTCGCGGTGTGGACCTGGAGCGCCGTGGCCGGCATGCTGCTGATCGGCTTCTCGCTGGCCTTCGTGGCGGTCGCCGGACCCCGGGCGGCGGGCGCCGCTCCGGGACTGCAACTCCTCTACATCCTGCCGTGCTTCCCGCCCTACGCACTGGACACCCTCGGCGAACGGCTCGCGGGGGCGACCTTCGGCCTCGCGCTGCTGATCCTCGCCGAGACCTTCCTGCTGCCCGAGCGGCGCGGCCCCTCCTATCGGCGGCTGGCCACCGAGGCCGCCGACACCGCCGCCCGCTGTGCGGCCGAGCTGGGCCGCGCACCGTACACACTGTCCGCCGCCGGGGCGGCGGCCGCCCGGGCGGCCGGCGAGTCGCTGCGGCCCTTCCGGGTCGCCGAGGCCGAAC